>NZ_JBHWEB010000078.1:0-9732 GCF_042734395.1 Amycolatopsis sp. NPDC059657
TCTTTTTTTATTACCCCACCCCCGCCCCGGGGTCGGGGTACAATTTGGCCGGCGCTGGGGTTGTCGCGGCGGGGGGTGCACCCCTGCCCCACCACCCGCTCCCCCCCCACGGCCGCGGAGAGGATGAACGGAGATGACCCGAAGACGATCAGCGTGGATCGTGGCGGCCGCGGTGTGCGTGCTCACCGGAAGCTGCGGATCCACCACGCCGCAACAGATCACCCTGACCATCGCCACCTTCGGCCAGTTCGGCTACGAAGACCTGCTCGCGGCCTACCGGTTCAACCACCCCGGGATCACGATCCGGCAGGAGCGCGCCGACCAGGGCGGACCGTACCACCAGGACCTGCTGACGAAACTGAAGACGGGCCAGGGTCTCGCCGACATCCAGGCCGTCGAAGAGGGCCACCTGGCCGACGTGCTCGCCGAGTCCGCGAAGTTCAACGACCTCGCGCGGATCGGCCCGCGCGAGGTGCGGCCCGAGCGGTGGCTGCCGTGGAAATACGAGGCCGGGCGCACCAAAGACGGCAAGCTCATCGGCTACGGCACCGACATCGGCCCGCTCGCCATGTGCTACCGCAAGGACCTGCTGCAAGCGGCGGGGCTGCCCACCGACCCCGGCTCGGTCAAGGCGATGTTCGCGACCTGGGATAGCTATTTCCGCGCTGGCGAGGGATATGTCCGGCGCTCAAAGGGAAAACCGTGGTTCGACTCGGCTCCGCAGACGTTCAACGCCATGGTCAATCAGCTGCCCGTCGGCTACCTCGACACTGAGAATCACTCGACACTCGAGACCAACACCGCGATCAAGGCCGCGTGGAACAAGATCACCGCGGCCGTCGCACAGGGACAATCGGCGGGATTGACCGCGTTCGCCGACGACGAGAACAATGGCCTGCGGCTGGGCGGCTTCGCGACAAAGGTCTGTCCATCGTGGATGCTCGGCGTGATCGAGAAGGAAGCAGGCCTGGACAACGCTGGCAAATGGGCGATCGTCGACGCGTTCCCGGATGGCGGCGGCAACTGGGGCGGCTCCTACCTCACGGTTCCGCAGGCGAGCGCGCACCCGAAGGAAGCCGCCGAACTCGCCGCCTGGCTCACCGCGCCCGAGCAGCAGCTCACCGCGTTCCGCATCAGCGGGAACTTCCCCAGCCAGGTCGCCGCGCTGGAGTCACCCGACCTGCTCAGCGAGCAGAACAGCTACTTCGGTGGCGCGTTGTTCGGGCAGGTCTTCGTGGCACAGGCACGGAAGGTGGCCAAGCCGCAGTACAAAGGCCCCGGTGACGGTCAGATCCAGGAGTCGGTGGTCGCGCCCGCGCTCAACTCCGTCGAACACGGCGCCGATCCCGACGCCGCCTGGCAGCAGGTGCTGCTCGGCGTACATCGAATCGTTCCGTAAGCCAAGACTCGTGAGTGTTTTCGCCGGTTAGAACCGGCCGTACCACTCACGACCCCCACGCCCAAGCCGAGTCCACGAGCGCGCCACCTTTGCGTTTCCCCTCAGAACCGTCGGCAACACTGACGAGTCTTTGGTGGACCCCGGACCAGGCGGCGGCTCCTGTGGCGCCGCCCGGCCCGGGAAGTATTACTGCACCGGCGGGTAAGCGTTCTGGACCAGTTGCTCGAACTGAGCCTGGAACCACTTACCGGCCAACGGCGAGTCCGGCAACGCGCCGGTCAGGTTGCCGCCATTGGCCTGCTGGGTACCGCGGAACGTCGGGTCGCACATGGGGTCGAAACCCTTGCCTTCGTCGTTCGGGATCGCCTTGCTGGCACCGTCGGACTCACCCGGCGGCTTGATCCAGACGTAGGCGTCGAAGTGCGGCGCCGGTGAAACCGTCGGGCGTGCGCCCAGCCCGGCACCGCTCTGGTTGCACCAGTTGCCGCGGTGCAGCCGCCGGTCGACCCTGCCCGAGTTGACGTAAGCGTCCACAGTGGACCCGGAGGCGCCATCGGGGCGAGCCGCGCCGCCCCAGCCGCTGCGCGAGGTGTCGATCAGCATGCCGATGTTGCTCGGCAGTCCGGCGGCGACGAACGCGTTGTACATCGCGGTGCCGTAGCTGGATTCGCTGAAGTACGGGTTCCACTCGTAGAACTTCGCCGACTTGATCGGCTGCCCACCCACCGTGAACAGCGGGTCAGGCAGATTGGGCTCGGTCACCGGCGTGTAGTTCGCCGTCGAGCTGATGAACCCGTCGATGCTGTTCACTCCCGCGCTCGTGCCACGCAGCAGCTGCGTCACCGAGTTCACGAACGGGCCGAAGTTGCTGTCCCAGCCAAGCCATGCCGAGTGCGCGATGTCCAGATACGTGTAGACATTGCCCAACGCGTGCAGCTTGTTCAACGCGTACTGGATGCCCTGCACATACGCACCACTGGACTGCGCCTCGGAACACTTGGGCAACGACAGGTTCGTGACCAGGTTGGGCAGCGAGTCGGGCTCGACCACCGTGACGATCCGCAGCGACTTGTACTTCTGGTCGGCCAGGATCGACGCGATCGGGTCGATGTACTCGCTCTTGTACCTGGCAAGTCCGTTCTGCGCGACGAGCAGCTCACCGTTGGACGCCAGCGCGGAGCAGTCACGGTTCGGCAGGTCGTAGATGACGATCTGGATCGTCACCGGCGTGCTGCCGCTCTGCTGCGCCAATGCCGCGTCGAGATGCCCGCGCAGGCTTCGCGCGCCACCCCCGCCCGCGATCGCGGCGATGCGGTCGAGCCACACGGCCGTCGAGGTGTTCGCCACCTTGGCCATCTTCGCGCCGAGGTCGCCGCCCTTCGCCGCGGCCGCCGCGTTCACCGAACCGGCCCAGTCCGGGTTCACGTAGCCCTTCGCACCGGCGTAGGGATTGTCCACGTGGGACCCTGGATCGGTCGGCGTGGTCGGAGTCGTCGGGGTGGTGGGGGTCGTCGGCGTGGTCGGAGTCGTTGGCGTGGTCGGTGTGGTGGGGGTCGTCGGGCCGGTCGTCCCGTCACAGCGCACGCCGTTCAGCGAGAACGACCCCGGGATGTCATTCGTGCCCGAATAGGACCCGTTGAACCCGAAGGACGCCGAAGCGTTGGACCCGAGCCCTGGAGCCCAGCTGGGATTCGACGCACCGACATGCTTGCCGGACTGGGCGAACTCGGCGTTCCAGCCCTGCTGCACCTGCTGGTTGCCGCCGAAGTCCCACTCGACCTTCCAGGCGCCGGTGATCGCGTTGCCCAGGTTGGTGACCGAGAGGTTCGCGGTGAACCCGGTGTCCCATTGGTTGACCGAGTAGGTCACCTTGCACCCGGTGGCCGCACCGGCCGGGGTACCACCGATCACCAGCAGCCCGGCGGTGAGGGTTGCGGCCGCCACGGCGGACGCCACGGCCAGCGGCGCCTTCCGTTTCGAGAACCACAATGGACTCTTCATTGAGTGTGCTCCTTTGTCTTTCGCGGGTCTGGGTCAGGTGGTGCAGGCGGTTTGACCGAGTGCGAATCCGCTGGGTGTGCTGGTGGAGTTGCCGGTGGCTTGGAAGCCGATGGCGACACTGGCGCCAGGCGCGAGATTCGACGCCCATGAGGGCGCCTTCGCCGTCACGTGCTGCCCGGACTGGCTGACTGTCGCGTTCCAGCCGCTGGTGATCTGGGTGCCGGAGGGCATGTTCCAGCCGAGCGTCCAGTCGTTGAGCGTGCCCGAGCCGGTGTTCTTCACCGTGGCGGTCGCGGTGAATCCGCCGTTCCAGGCGTTGTCGACGTGGTAGTTCACCGCACACGCCCCCGACGGGCCAGGACCAGGACCGGGGTTGCTGCCCGCGTTGACGTCGGCGGAGAACGAGTTGACCGCGAGGCCGGCGCCGCCGTTCCACGGCTCGAAACCGGCCTGCACGCTGGTCAGGTACCAGGAGCCGTCGACTCGGGTGCGGGCGTCGACGTCACGCACGAAGTCCATGACGTTGAACGACATGCTCGTCACGGCCGACGGGGCCACATAGGAGACGACGTCGTTGCCGCCGTTGTTGCCCTGCCACACTTCCCAGCCGCGCCCGTTGATGTTCGTCGTGCCGACCGGGCTGCCGATCGGCTGGATCGAACCCTGGCGGTTGAACCAGATCATCAGCTCCATCTGGTTCACACCGGTGGTCTTCGCGGTCGGGTCCATCCAGATGTCATAGGCGGCGTCGTAGGTCGCTCCGCCCACATAGGAGTAAGTGATCGAAGACGGCATGCTGCCGATCTGGTTGAGCTGCCGGGGCAGGTTGGTGCCCGGCGAGCAGGCGCCGTAGTGACAGCCCACGTAGATCGCCGGGTACGACACCGGCGCGCCGTTGGTGGAAGACGAGCCCTGCTGGGTCTGGATCTGGAACCCGTTGCCGGTGGCGTTGATGCACTGCTGTGCGTTGGTGCCCCAGCGGTTGTTCATCACGATGTACTTGCCACCGACCGTGGTCGACCCGAATTGTTCGCAGATCTGCGTGTCCGCGTGCGCGGCCGGTGCCGCGACGACGACCGGTGCCGTGACGCCTGCCAGTGCCAGCCCGGCCGCGGATAGGGCATACCTCAGTTTCATGTGCTGTCTCCACCTCATTGTGACGCGCGACTGGGAGCGCTCTCAGATCAGCCATACTGATGAAACCACAGTGAAACCTCCCAGCAAAGAGTCTTTTTGTGATCAAGTTTCGTTGCGAATTCGTTACTTGACACTCACGGCGTTGGGCCGCTTAATTGCCAATTCGATTCCAGTGGAAGATCACCGACCTGATGCCTGCTTTTTTTCGCGCTCCGCGCGCCGGCCACAGGTGATCATTTTCCGCGCAGCCACCGAGTTGATCTCATGTCGTCGGCGTTGGAATTGTCGAATTTCGACAATTTCGCGAGCAGACTTCTTCTCGCGACCAGCGGCAAAGGGGTATGCATCGAGATCGAAAACGATGATTCGGCAGATACCGCCGATCACGTTCCGAAACCTCCCTAAATTCGTAATTTTCGCTATATCAGATATCTCGCGTATTGGCGTGCTCATGCATTCGGCGCTATCGATCCGCGAGACCGCTCGCGCACCGTGACGCCCCGCTCCGCCGAACGGGTGGGACCCGGGAGTGGCACTACGATATTCCGGCGAACAATGCGATAGCCCAGCGCTGTCATTGGCGTCATCCCGACTGCGCGCTGTCGATTTTGGTGCTTTACAGGCACGTAACACGGTAGCTACCGTCTCGCCCTGGAAGCGCTCCCAGATCGCTGGCCCCTCGACGGACAAAGGAGTTCCGGCCATGCGTTGGTCCCTGAGACGGCGTGCGTTCACGCTCGCATTAGGCACGGCGGTGACCGCCGCCGTGCTGACCGCACCTCCCCCGGCGCTCGGCGCCGATGTCGCCTGCACCATCACCTACACGACGAACGACTGGGATGCGGGCTTCACCGCCAACATCTCCCTGCGCAACGACGGCGCGCCCTTCGACAGCTGGCGCGTCGGCTGGACCTTCCCCGACGGGCAGAAGGTCCAGCAGGGCTGGAGCGCGACGTTCGCGCAGACCGGTGCGGCGGTGACGGCCACCAGCTTGTCCTACAACGGTCATCTCGACACCGGCGCCAGCACGACCTTCGGTTTCAACGGCAGCAAGAGCGGCGCCAACCGCCCGCCGACGGACTTCTCCGTCAACGGCACCGCCTGCACCGGCGCGAACAAGGCGCCGACCGTCAGCCTGACCGCGCCTTCACCGACCGGCACCTACTACGCGCCGGCGACCGTGCCACTGGCGGCGACCGCAGCGGACAGCGACGGCACGGTGGCCAAGGTCGAGTTCTACGCCGGGGACACGCTGCTGGCGACGGACACGACCGCGCCCTATGAAGGAAGCTGGGGCAACGTCCCTGCCGGGACCTACACGGTCACAGCCAAGGCGTACGACAACAGGAACGCGTCGACCACCTCCAGCCCGGTGCAGGTGAAAGTCCTTTCCGGACCGTCCATTGTGGCCACTCCGCCGACCGGCCAGGTCAAGCAGGGCAGCACGACGAAGTTCGGGCTCACGCTGGCGGGCGCGCCCGCCGCACCGGTCACGGTCACCGTCGCCAGGACGGCAGGCAGCACCGACCTGACCGCCACCCCGGCGTCACTGACGTTCACCCCTGCCAACTGGAACGTGGCACAGAACGTCACCGTCGCCAGCGCGGACAACGGCGGCGCGCTCGGCAGCGCCACCTTCACCGCGAGCAGCGCGGGGTACGCCCCCGCGGCCGTCACGATCACCGAGATCTCGTCGTCCACCTCGACTTACCAGGAGGAGTTCCTCAAGCTGTACAACAAGATCAAGGATCCGGCCAGCGGCTACTTCCGCAAGTTCGGCACCCTGCTGGTGCCGTACCACTCGGTGGAGTCGCTGATCGTCGAGGCCCCGGATCACGGGCACGAGACGACGTCGGAGGCGTTCAGCTACTACCTGTGGCTCGAGGCTTCCTATGGGCGGATCACCGGGGACTGGTCGTCGTTCAACACGGCCTGGACGTCACTGGAGACCTACGCGATCCCGTCGGCGGCCGATCAGCCCAGCAACAGCGGGTACAACGCGGCGAAGCCGGCGACCTACGCGGCGGAGTACCCGAGCCCGAAGTCGTATCCGTCGCAACTGCAGAGCGGAATCCCTGTCGGCTCCGACCCCATCGCGGCCGAACTGAAGGCGGCATACGGATCGCCGGACGTCTACGGCATGCACTGGCTGCTCGACGTGGACAACATCTACGGGTTCGGGCACTGCGGGGACGGCACGAACACCGCGCCCGCGTTCATCAACACGTTCCAGCGTGGCTCACAGGAGTCGGTGTGGGAGACCGTCACGCAGCCCAGCTGCGACACGATGAAGTTCGGCGGTAAGAACGGGTATCTCGACCTGTTCACCGGCGACTCCTCCTACGCCAAGCAGTGGAAGTACACCGACGCTCCGGACGCGGACGCCCGCGTGGTGCAGGTGGCCTTCCAGGCGCAGAACTGGGCGAAGGCGCAGGGTAAGGGCGGCGACGTCGCGGCCGTGGTGAAGAAGGCGTCGAAGATGGGCGACTACCTGCGGTATTCGCTGTTCGACAAGTACTTCAAGAAGATCGGCAACTGCGTCGGCCCCGCCACCTGTCCCGCCGGGACCGGTAAGGACAGCGAGCACTACCTCATCTCGTGGTACTACGCCTGGGGCGGCTCGCTCGACCCGAACAGCCCGTGGGCGTGGCGGATCGGCGACGGTGCGGCGCACCAGGGGTACCAGAACCCGTTGGCCGCGTACGCGCTTTCGGCCGACCCCGGACTGAAGGTGACCTCGGCGACCGGTGCCGCGGACTGGGCGACCAGTCTCGGCAGGCAGCTGGAATTCCTGCAGTGGCTGCAATCCGCCGACGGCGGTATCGCGGGCGGTGCCACCAACAGCTGGGACGGCCAGTACGCCGCTCCCCCGGCCGGTTCGTCGACGTTCTACGGGATGTTCTACGACCACCAGCCCGTCTGGCACGACCCGCCGAGCAATCAGTGGTTCGGGTTCCAGACCTGGGGCATGGAACGGATCGCCGAGTACTACCAGGCGACCAAGGACGCGCGCGCCAAGAAGATACTCGACAAGTGGGTCCCCTGGGCGATCGCGGGCACCACGGTCGGCACCGGCGGATCGTTCCAGATCCCGTCGGACCTGACCTGGAGCGGCGCGCCGGACAACTGGAACGCCACCAGCCCCGGTGCGAACGCCGGCCTGCGCGTCACGGTGAAGAACTACAGCCAGGACGTCGGTGTCGCCGCGTCGCTCGCCAAGACGCTGCTGTACTACGCGTCCGGCTCGGGCAACGCACAGGCGAAGACCGTCGGCGAGCAGCTGCTCACCGCGCTGACGGCCAACGCCGACGCGAAGGGGATCGCGGTGCCGGAGACGCGGACGGACTACAACCGCTTCGACGACACCTACAACGCGGGCACCGACCAGGGGCTGTACGTGCCCCCAGGCTGGACGGGCAAGATGCCGAACGGCGACCCGATCAGCGCGAGCTCGACGTTCGGTTCGATCAGGTCGTTCTACAAGAGCGATCCACAGTGGTCGAAGGTGCAGTCCTATTTGGACGGTGGCGCGGCACCGACGTTCACCTATCACCGGTTCTGGGCGCAGGCGGAGATCGCCACGGCGTTCGCCGCCCACGTGGACCTGTTCGGCTGACAAGGAAATCATGATGAAGCGGCTACTCGCTTTCGTGGCCGCCGTACTGACCGGGGGCGCCGTTCTGGCGGCGTCCCCGGCCACCGCGGCCACCCCCGGTTTCTGGCACACCTCCGGGGCCCAGATCGTCGACGCGTCCGGCGCGCCGGTGCGGATGACCGGGATCAACTGGTTCGGCGCGGAGACGGCCAACTACTCGCCGCACGGCCTGTGGTCCCGCGGCTACCGCGACATGCTCGACCAGATGGCAGGCCTCGGCTACAACACGTTGCGCATGCCCTACTCCAACCAGCTGTTCGACGCCGGGTCGGCGCCGAACAGCATCGACTACGCCAAGAATCCGGATCTGCAAGGACTCAACGGCCGGCAGATCCTCGACAAGATCGTCGCGTATGCCGGCGTGAAGGGCATGCGCGTCCTGCTGGACCGGCACCGGCCGGACTCCGGCGCGCAGTCCCCGCTCTGGTACACCAGCGCGTACCCGGAAAGCCGGTGGATCGCCGACTGGACCATGCTCGCCAGGCACTACCAGGGCAACCCCACGGTCATCGGCGCCGATCTGCACAATGAGCCGCACGCGATCCAAGGTGGCGGCGGGGCATGCTGGGGCTGCGGTGATGCCGCCACCGACTGGCGGCTCGCCGCCGAACGCGCGGGCAACGCCGTGCTCGCGGCCAACCCGGACTGGCTGATCGTCGTCGAGGGCATCGACTGCGTCGACGGCACCGGCGAGCCGCGCTGCGGCTGGTGGGGCGGAAACCTCACGGGGGCCAAGCAGTTCCCGGTCCGGCTGTCCAAACCGGACAAGCTGGTGTACTCGGCGCACGAGTACGCGACCTCGGTGTTCCCGCAGCCGTGGTTCTCGGACCCGGCGTTCCCGTCGAACCTGCCCGGGCTGTGGGATCACTTCTTCGGCTACCTGAAGAAGCAGAACATCGCGCCGGTGCTGCTCGGCGAGTTCGGCAGCACGCTCACCGACCCACGCGACAAGGTCTGGCTGCGGGAACTGATGAAGTACGCGGGAACGGGGGCCGGTGGCACGAGCTTCACCTACTGGTCGTGGAACCCCAACTCCGGCGACACCGGCGGCATCCTCAACGACGACTGGACCACGGTGAACCAGGCCAAGCAGTCGATACTGCAGCCGTACCTGATCCCGCCCTCCGGCGGTAGCGGTCCTGGCCCTGATCCGGTGGGGGCGTGTGCGGTGAACTACCACGTCGACAACGCCTGGAACGGCGGATTCACCGCGACCGCCACACTCAAGAACACCGGTACCGCGACCCTCGACGACTGGGCACTCGGCTGGAACATGCCCGCCGGCACCCAGATCACCAGCGGCTGGAACGCCACCGTCAACCAGTCCGGGCAGCACGTGACGGCCAAGGCGCCCACATGGGCACCCAACCTCGCGCCCGGCGCCAGCGTCGCCATCGGCTTCCAAGCCACCGGCAACTCCACCAGCACACCCAGCGGATTCGCACTCGGTCAAACCGCCTGTACCACCTGACCACCGATGAAAGATGCCGGGACCGGTCGTGAGTGGTATGGCCGGTTAGAACCGGCCATACCACTCACG
>NZ_JBHWEB010000078.1:9742-46637 GCF_042734395.1 Amycolatopsis sp. NPDC059657
GCGACCCCCCCCCCCCCCTATATCAAGGCCCCGCGCCGGGGGCGCGGGCGTAGGCCCGGTTCACCCCCCCCACACCCCCCCACGACCCCGTTGCCCAGCGGGCGCCATCTCCTTCGACATCGATGGCGTGCGTCAGCAGCGTCACGTCACCAAAGACTTCATCGGGGTCACTCCCCCTGGCCAGCAGGCGTGCCGGCGTCGCCGCATCGAAGTGCCCGACCGCATGGTGCGCCGGAGTTGGCACCGGTCTGATGAGCAGCCCGGACCCGGCGGCCAAGCAGCCAGGGCAAGCCGGCGGATTACCAGCTGGCGCACGACCCGACCCCCAAGGACGTTTCGTGCGTTCAGCCGGTAAGTCCGGCTTCTCCGGCCTAGTTCGATGTGGTGAACTTCAGTTCCATCTTGCGCAACTGAGGCTAATGTAACCACATCCGGACCACCCCGCTTTGCCCGCCGGTCTACCCGAACAGAGCAATGGGGTCACAACCGGTCGTTTTAGGATGATCGCGGTGTAGTGGCGATCGGCGAGGCGGATCCCGCTCCTGCGTAGAGTGGGAACCGCGACCGGAGGGAGAGCGGGCATGGGCACGCCGAGTTCGCGAGCCGGCCGCACCGGCCTCGCCAAGACCAGGCTGGACCAGCTGTTCCGCGACAATTCCCGTGAAACACGGCGTGAACTGCACGCCACCGAAGTGGCCACCGCCATGGCCGAACTCGGCGAGCCGGTCACCGACACCTATCTTCGGATGCTGCGCTACGGCCAGCGGCCGTTCAACCCGTCGGAAGGCAAGCGGCGGGCACTCGCCAGGATCCTGGACGGCCGTCCCGAGGACCTTCCGACAGGCAGCGCGGGCCGGGCGGCGCTCAATGAACTGTGGCAGGCCAAACTCGTCACCGAGCTCAAGGAACCCAGCACCCGCGAAGTGACCGAGTGGTTGCGGCGGCACCACGGCGTGGCGATCACGCCCCGGTACCTCCAGCAACTGCGCGACGGGGTCGCGACCAACCCGTCCGCGGCGATCGTCGGCGCACTGGCGGCCTACTTCGGGGTGCCCATGGATTCCTTGCTGGTACCGCCCGAGAGTGGCCGCGGCGAAGATGTCGCCGCCACTCGAGACGAAGACGACGAGGTTCGCCTGATGTCGATGCGGTTGTTCGGCGTGTCGCCGCAGGGCCGGGCCTTCATCACCTCGGTGATCGAGGACGTCCGGCGCAACGAAAAGCTCGATTCCCTGGCTGAAGACGGCGAGTAGGCCGGCAGCAGCTCAGAGCTGTTCCTCTCGGAAAATGTCGAGGTCGACGAACCGGGGCGGCTCACTGCACAGTTCGACGAACCGCTCGTGGACACGATTGGTGGCCGGCAGCTCGGAATTGCGCAAGGCGTCGTCGTGGGAGCGGAATTCCAGGATCTCCACGAAATGGTGCGGGTCATGACGGTCGCGCCCCACCCTCGTCCGGACGGCGGTCCGCTGGCCCCCGCTGTCGGCGATCCACTTGGTGAGCAGTTCGTCCACCGCCTCCGGCCGCGTCGTCCGGTAGTCGATGAGCTGGACAAAGGTCATGAATTCTCTCCTATCATCGCGTAGCCGCGAGCCAGTCCGTCGCCGCACGCGTCGGCCACCCGGAGCAGGAACTCGACTTCCTGGTCGAAATCGTCACCGCCGACCCCGGCGATGTTCTCCGGCTGGGCAGCAGGCGCGTCACCGGCGTCATGATGACGCAGCGCGGCGGCCAGCCAGCACGCGGTCACAGCGGCCTCCTCCAGCTCGGCGGGCACGGCCTGCCGCTCGACCTGTGCGTGCGCCGCGCGCACGTCGTCGGCATCGACATAGCTGCGCAGTACGACCATCGCGTCCCGGATCTCGACGACCCGGCGGTACAGCGGCAGGGTGGCCGGGACGGCGGGAAGGACCCGCGACATCGGCGCCCGCGCCAGCCGGACGTGCGGGGCGGTGTCCGTCAGCCTCCGCCACAACGGCCCCAGCCGACGATAGGCGGCGTTATGGCGGACGCGCTGCTGGATGTGGGGAATCAACGGCAACGCCGCGCCGATGGCGATACCGAACGCCGCGACACCGTCGATCTCGGAGAACCAGGCGATCCAGCGCGGATCGTGCGTGACCAGCCACACCAGGTTGAGCAGCCACGGCAGTGCGTTCGCGAGCCAGCCGAGCGCCAAGGCGAGCAGCGCCCACCGCATGGCCCAATGATCCATCCGCCGCGCACCGACCAGGCACACCAGCGCACAGGCCGTCAGCGCCACCACACTGAAGCCGCTGACCAGGAAGAAGTATCCCAGCGGCAGGCCGGAATGGCCGGGACGCGGGTTGCGCGGATCCACGGCCACGTAGATCCACACGACGACCCCCGCGGTGAGCCCCGCGGCCAGGTAGGGCCAGTTCCGGTGACGACGATGACCGTTGGCGATCAGGACGAACCGCAGCACTGCCGCCGCGCTCACCACCGTCGCCAGATGCGTGCCCAGATACGTCGCGTACCGCCCGAACAGATCGGCCAACGCGGTCTGGACGACCTCCATGTAGAGGGTGGTGACCACCGTGATCAACATGACCGCCGCCCACAACGGCCGCTGCCCACGATCACGGCTCGCCTGCGGCAAGCGGACAACGACGACCAGCCACATGCAGAAAACGCCGATTGTCTCGACGGAAAGAGTCATCTCGCCCAGAACCCGCTATCTCGTCCGATGAAATCCCAGCGCCAGCTCGAGCCGCGCCCACATCCCGGTCAACGGTGAGGACACCGGCAGGCGCCCGGCTCGCTCCAGCAAGAGCGTGGCGACCGTTTCCGCTTCCTGCTCCTGACGCGAGCTGTACCGGATCCGGGGCAGCACCTGACGAATCCAGACCGGGTCACCCGCGTCCAGATGGCGGTAGAGGTACTGGTTGTCCTCCAGCCCGACCTCGTCATGCTCGCACAGCATGTGACCGATCTCGTGCAAGATGATGTGCAGCCGGTGCAGGCCGGAGGTTTGCTCGTCGTAGTAGATGTAGTCACCGCGCTTGGTCGCCAGCCACATCCCGGTCGGGCAATCGGGCGGCGTCGGCCGCGGCAGCGGCTTGAGGCGGATGGTGCTCCCCCGCTGCTGCGCGATCTGGTCACACAGCGCCTGCGCCGTGAACGGTCGCGGCAGCTCGATATCGCGGACGATCTTGCTGCAATACCGACGCAATCCGATCACGCTCAGGCAACCCCTCCGTGTCCGCTGTCGATCAGCAACCAGCAGTGTAGTTCGAGCCACACGAGCCTGTCGATGATCCACCACGGCCGGAGGTTCACGCTTTCCGCAAGCACACCCACCCGGTCGATCGGGTGGGCACGCCCGCATCACGACGAACCCGACGCCTACGGCCCATACCTGATATCGATCTCACCCCGATCCGCGTCGATGGTCCGCCCGCCGGTGGATTCAGCCGGGGCCGCGTGATCCAGTGAAGGGTTGCTCAAGCTGGCCGGGGGGTAATCGCGGGAACCGGGGATCACAGGAGCCGGTCGACGAGCCTGTCGATGTAGTCCGCGGTGAGTGGGCCCATGTCGAATAAGACGCGGATGTACATCGGGGCCAGGATGTGATCCAGCACGTCGAACGCGTCGGGTGTGTGCTCGCCGCGGTCGTGGGCGCGATCGAGCATGGACTGCAGTTGTCGCATGCGTTCGGCGCGGAGGTTGTCAGCGGCCCGCAGGCCCTGTTGACCGTTGCTCGATAAGGCGACGGCCAGGTGTAGCACCGCCGGGCCGTCGGGTCCGGTGATTTCGCGGGCCACTTGGGCCGCGTAAGTGCGCAGGTCGCCGTCCAGGCTCCCGGTGTCAGGCATCGGTGACACCGCGTTGAGGCGGGTGAGCGCCACCTCGGTGAGCAGGCTTTCCAGATTGCCCCACCGGCGGTAGATGCTGCTGTCGGCTACGCCCGCGCGGGCGGCGACCTCGCCGACGGTGAAGTTGCCGTAGCCGCGTTCGCTGATCAGATCGGTGACGGCCCGGTGGACCGCCGCGCCGACGCGGGCGGCGCGCCCGCCGGGCCGTCGGACTGGCTGTCGCTCGTTCACGCCACACACCTTAACGCAGCCGGAACTTGCGTTTGTGCGGCAACATCCTTTATGGTCCCCTAACGCAGTCAAAGGCTGCTTTAGCGCGCCACGATGGAAACGCTCTCCGCGTCAGCCGTGGCCGGCGCAACCAACGATTGAGAGGAATTCCTTGTGGCTCCGTCGGATGAGGCGGTAGGTGGTCGATCAAGCCGGGCCGCGGACTACTCCGTGGTGATCGCCGGAGGCGGCCCGGTGGGCCTGATGTTGGCGTGCGAGCTGGGGTTGGCCGGCGTCGACGTGCTGGTGATCGAGCGGCTCACGAGTATCGACCCGACGATGAAAGCCGGGTACGTGAACTTGGCTACGGCTCAAGCCTTTTACCGGCGTGGCATGTTGCCGCAACTGCAGGAACGGCACGACGCCGCAGTGGAGCGGACGCAGAAGTTCCTGGCGTCCAAGGGAATCGAGAACGCTGTCGGCGGCGGTCCGGTCGGAGCCCACTTCGCGGGCATTGTGCTCGACACCGGTCTGGTTGATTTCACTGGTCCGATGTTCGCGCATGCCGGACCGGCCGCGGGCGTGATCCTGGTGTCGCAGCAGGAGATCGAGGCGCTGCTGAATGAGCGTGCGGCCGACCTCGGCGTCACGGTGCTCCGCGGCGCCGAAGTCACCGGATTCGCCGCCGAGGGTGACGGTGTCACAGTCGGACTGGGCGACGGGCGCACGGTTCGAGGCGAATGGCTGGTGGGTGCCGACGGTGGGCGCAGTGTCGTGCGCAAGCTCGCCGGGTTCGAATTCCCCGGCGTGGACCCGGCAGTCACGGCGCGCCAGTTCGTTGTCGACATGATGGGTCACGAGAAACTGCGAGCGGGGTGGAATCGCACCGATGGCGGCGTTTATCTGCATGGGCCATACCCGGGGCGGGTGGTCACCGTGGAGTTCGACGGTCCACCGGAAGATCGTGAAGCACCCATCACGCCGGCGGAGTTGGAGGCGACGGTGCAGAAGGTGGCAGGTGTCGACGTCAAGGTCACCGCGATCCACTCGGCAACCCGCTTCACCGACCACACACGACAGGCGAACACGTATCGACTGGGTCGGGTGCTGCTTGCCGGCGATGCGGCACACGTGCATTCGCCATTGGGCGGGCAAGGGCAGAACCTCGGCATCGGTGACGCGGTGAACCTGGGTTGGAAACTCGCCGCAGTCGTGAAGGGTTCGGCGCCGGAGGATTTGCTCGACACCTACACCGCCGAGCGGCATCCGGTCGGCGAGTGGGTGTTGGAGTGGACGCGCGCACAAGTCGCCGCCATGCGAACCGATGCGCGCAGCTCGGCACTGCGCAACGTGCTCAGCGACCTTATCTCCACACCCAACGGCGCGACCTACGTGCTAACCAAGCTTTCCGGCATGCTGCACCGGTACGAGCCCGGAGAGCACGACCTGGTCGGAGCGCCCGCCCCGGATGTCGAGCTGGCCGACGGCACACGCGTTGGCGACCATTGCGCTGACGGACGTGCGCTGTTAGTGGATCTGGCCGACAACGCGACAGTGCGGGACGCAGTCGATGGCTGGGCAGGTCGGGTACGGGTGGTGTCGACCAAACCCGCGCAGCGGGTGGCGTTGTCCGCGCTGCTCGTCCGGCCCGACGGGTACGTCGCTTGGGCCGCCGACGAGAACCCGGATATGCCCGCCCTGTCGGCCGCCCTGCGCCGGTGGTTCGGTGGGCCGACTCTTCGAGATTCTTCACCGCTACCCCCACGGCCGATCCGGACCGGCTGACCTACCTCACCTCCGAGGCGACCGCCCGGTACCTGCGTGAACTCCAAGAGCGGGTCGGGGCGGCAGGGCATCGCGACGTCGGTGTCGGCCCCGGCAGCACCGTGGCCGCCGCGCTGAGTGCCGGCCTGCTCGACGAGCTGCGGATGGACATCGTGCCGGTGATTCTCGGTGCCGGTACACCCATGCTGACCGGGCTTGGCGACACGGCGCCGATCGGCTCCGACCCGGCGGAGGTCATCGAAGGGATCGGCGTGACTCACCTGATCTATGGACCCGGACGCTCCACTTCCCGCCGGTCGAACTTGAGCATTCCGATCATCGCTCCGTCGAGATCGATCACGAACAGGCCGGGGCGCCGGCCAGGCACCTCGGGCGTTGCGCGCTCGAGCTCATCATGCGGGCGGGAGCCACCGAGGTATTCGCCGACGGACGGCGAGGCGAACAGCTCGATGAACGCCGCACGGTCCCTGGCCTCGGACTCACGAAGCACGAGCCGCTCGGTCCTGATCGGGACAGGCGGCCAAACAACGGATCCGAGCTCAGCCATGACAGGCAACCTATCGCAGCTCCGCCCGCACGCGACCCTCCGACGATCCGCAGGTGCGACAGTTCCCGACTCTCAGCCTGCGCGATGAGACCAAATGCATCGAACAGTTAGCCGAACCATCCGCTTGTGCCGCAAGTTCCTCCGACTGCCGATGACGTGCCGAACTTTTCGGAGCGACGGCGGATTTCGGGGCGGCCGTGGCGCTCCGGGCTCTACGCGGGATGCTGACGGCGTGACCGACCGCTTCCCCTGCCCGTGTTGTGGCCATCTGATGTTCGACGAGCCGCCAGGGTCGTACTACATCTGCTCGGTGTGCTTCTGGGAGGACGACAGTGTTCAGCTCCGCTGGCCGGATTGGGCCGGTGGCGCGAACAAGCCTTCGCTCATTGAGGCGCAGGACAACTACCTGCGGCTGGGTGCCTGCGAGGCGCAGTCGCTGCCGCGCGTGCATTCCGCTCGGCCGGACCAGCCCATAGAAGCTGAGTGGCGACCGATCAACTTGACCATCGACAACTTTGAAGCCAAGGCTGAGCAGAACGCACCCTGGCCTGACAACCTCACGGTCTTGTACTGGTGGCGGCCGACATTCTGGCGTGCGCGCCACCACAACACGTAGGCCCCGACATGCGCACTCATGGTGATGTGCGCGCGATCGGCGGTGCACAAGAAGTCTCAGGCGCATACGCCGCACTGGCCAGAGGAAACACTCAGCGCGGTGGCCTGGTCGTTCGCGGTCTGCGTGTCACTCAGGATCGCGCCGATGACCTTGCAGGGTTTCTTCTAGCTTTTGGGAAGCGTCCCGATCCCCGGAACATGCGGACCGGCGTTATTGTGCGGAAAGCCAAATGTGGCTGGGTGAGGCGCGCGCTGAAGCCTCGGGTGGGCGTGAAGCGAGGGGACCTTTGGGTGCGTAGTACGCACTCGGGGGCACCCTCGCTTCACAATGGGTTCTGGCGAAGTCCGCGAGTGGTAACTCTGCTGCATCTAACGGAGCAGAGTTACCACTCGCCCATGCTGAACGAGGGGCTCCCCGGCTCCCCTCAATGCAGTTGGGGAACCCCTCGCCCGAAGCCCTGACAGGCTGACTGTGGAAGATTCGCGTCGCCTAACGCCGCAAATCCTCCACAGTCACTCATTCGAGGCGGGGCTGACGCTGGCCAAGGTCGCCCAGCACGACCGGCCCACGGGGCCGGGTGTATCTGCCGGCCGACCTCGGCCTGGGACTGGGCGAGGCATGGCGGCGGGACAACGGCATCGTGGCGGCGTTGGCGGCGAGTCCGGCGGCCAGTGCGTTCTTCGACTCGCTCGCGACCTTCTATCGCAAGGGTTACCTGCGCTGGATCAACGCCACCACCCGCCGCCCCGACGTCCGCGCGGCATGCATCGCCGAAATGATCAGTCTTCTCGAACAGGGGAAGAAGCAACGCTGAACGGATCTTGGTCGCCGAGGACGTAGTGCGCGGGCCAGCGATCGCGCAGCACCTTGTCCAGCAACGCGTCGCTGCTCTCGACAACCTCGAAGTAGCCGACCGCGTCGGGCTTGCTGCCCGGGCGCCCTTGCGCGACGACCGGCGCGCGCAGCAACGCCTCGCCCCATGGACCCAGTGCGTTGCAGAAGAGGCCGCTGAAGCGGTGGCCTGACGAGGTTCCGTCGTGCACGCGGTCCACGACCTCCTCGATCACCTCAGCTTCCACATAGAGCCAGGCCAGGTAGTTGACGGTACGGCCGTCTTCGAGCTGGACGGGGAGACGGACCTTGAGGAAATTGCCGATCCCCCGGGCGACGATCATCGCTTCGGTGCTGACGTCCACGTGCTGTGCGCGCTCTTCGTCGGAGAGTTCCTCGATGAGGTGCGGCAACGCGAGATCGAAGCCCGGATGGTCCGGGTCCGGGTGGCCACCGCAAGCGCACCTCGCATCGTGGTCGGCCTCGCCGTCGAGTTCGAGAGACGTGGCCGGGTAGTCGGGTTCCTCGCCGCCTGCAGGCACCGGGAGCAGCAGTGCGTAGTAGCGGGCAACGGCGAACGTTGCCGGCTCGGGCAGTTTCAGCGCCGTCATGGCGGCCGAGGCGGCGTCGTGTCGCTCTCCGTTGACGCGGATTTCGGCCTGCATCGAGCCTGGCCGCCCGCCGTAGAACACCTTGACGCCGTTGAAGAACGGGGACTCCAGGTCGGAGGTGAACGTGCCGGCGACGCTCTGCAGCACGTTCGCCTCGAGCAGCGCGATCTGCAGGCGCCGATTCTCGTCGGGGTCGAGGCCGAAAGCGATCGCGCCGGACGTGATCGTGTGCCGGCCCGGGAATCCCCTGGCTTGGCCTGGCTCGACGTGTTCGGCGAAACGCCCGCGCCGATCGAGCAGTTCCAGCAGGCAGGCGCCCGCGGTCTGTGTCCACGCGTCGGCCGCGTGCCTGGGATCACCGGACAAGGCCACGGCGCAGTCGAAGAAGCACGGCACGTCGGGTTGGATGGTCACGTCGGGCATCGCGATGAGGTCGTAGTGATGACCACCGCCATGCCGTGGGGGTGTCACGCCCACCACCCACCCTTGGGGGCTGACCAGCGAATTGCCCTTGAGTTCGGCGCCACGTGTCACGCCGGGTGCGTACGCCTCCAGACTGGCCCGCACGAGGGCGAGGAACTCCAGGTCGGGCAAGCGCTCAGCACCTGACCCGACATCACGCTTACGGCCTCGCATCGCGGACATGCGGCAGATACTAGCGATCAACGCCGTCGTCGCGGGGCCGGTGAGTTGTGGCAGGACCCGGTTTTCTGCTTGTGTCTTGCCATGAATCGCTTGGCACTCTTGATCGTGCTCGGGCTGCTGGCGTCGGCGTGCACCGGGGCGACGAGCGTGGGAGCGGCGATCACCGTGCTCCAGCTCAACATCTGCCACGGCGGCACGGCCGTCTGCTACCGAGGGGACGCGGTTCTGGTCAAGGCCGCCGAGGTGATCAGCTCGAGCAAGCCGCAGGTGCTGTCGGTGAACGAGGCGTGTTCGGGTGACATCGACCGGCTGCGGCCCGCCATGGGGCCCGCGCGGGCGCTGTTCGTCGCGGCACGCAACCTCGACGGCACGCCCACGCTGTGCCGAGGCGGCGACCAGCAGTACGGCAACATCATCATGGTCGCGAGCAGGTTCGCGGGCACCGCGCAGGAGTCCGGCACCTACACCGCCCAGTACACGGCCGCGGACGGCATCCGGGAGCAGCGATCCTGGGCCTGCCTGCCCGCCGCCGAACTCAACGCCTGCACCACGCACCTGTCCTCGGACAACGCACCGACCGCGCTCGCGCAATGCCAGGACCTGATGAGCCGCGCCGCCCGCTATCCACGACCGGCCATCGTCGTCGGCGACTTCAACCTCAAAGACCAGGGCTCCCCCGGCATGCGGGACTGCGACCCCGCCGGATTCTCCCGCCGAGGCGACGACAGCGTCCAGCACGTCTACGCCAGCGACGACTTGACCTTCGGCCGAACCACAGCGATCGACATGACAGGCACCACCGACCACCCCGCCTTGCTGGCCACCCTGACGCCCACACGATGATCACCCGGCACGGCACCCACTAAACTGGGGCGACAGCGTCTCAGCGATGAACAGGTGAACCGCCCCCGCCATGGTGCCCGCACGAAACCCTCACCCACGAGTCACTCTCCGTACTCGCGCTGCTACACTATGATGGCCGGGAGTCGGAAGCCGGAAGCCGTATGGGGAACGTTCGGCGTTGAACCGACCATCCTGGTCATCGCCAGGACACTGACCTCCACCACCAGGCTGCTCGAAGCACTGCAGCTCTTCCGCGGCGACTTCAGGATCAAGTTCCTCTTCACGGTCAACGACACGACGCCGTTCCGCGGCGGAGTCCACGCTCTGCTCGCGAAAGCGGGTGTCGAGCAGCTCATCCCCTGGGAACTCGTGCCGGAGACCCACTACGACCTCGCGCTGTCGGCCAGCGAGAACGTCGATTTCGACCACGTCACGAGCCACACCATCGTGCTCCCGCACGGACTCGGCCTCAACAAATACGTACCGACCGCGGACGGCACCGGTGTCCGGCTGGCCGGGCTGCCCCCGTACCGGGCGCTGGCCGACGGCAGGGTGACGGTGGTCCTCTCCCATCCGGATCAGGAGAAGCAGGTCCACGCCGCCTGCCCCGAGGCCATCGGGCACACGGCGGTCGCAGGGGACGCGACCTTCGACCGGCTGCTGGCGAGCGAACGGCTGCGTACGCACTACCGGAACCGGTTCGGCGCCGGCGACCGGACAGTCGTCATGGTGGCGTCCACCTGGCGACCCGACTCGGCGCTCGGCCGCTGGCGGACGCTGCCCGCCCAGTTGCTGGCCGAACTGCCCGCCGACCGTTACCTCGTGTGCGCCGCGCTGCACCCGAACATCTGGTCCTGGTACGGCCCCGCCCAGATCCGGTTGTGGCTGGCGGACGAGCTGGCGGCCGGATTGGTGTTGCTACCGCCGGAAAAGGGCTGGCACGCGGCGCTGATCGCCGCCGACCAGGTCATCACCGACCATGGCTCACTCGGCTTGCTGGCGGCGGGCCTCGACCGGCCGCTCCTGCTCACCGGCGAATCCGAGGAGACCGTGCCCGGCACGCCGGTGGCGGAGCTGACCAGCCGCGCACCGCACCTGATCCGCGGCCGAGCCCTGCTGGGTCAGCTCGAACAGGCGAGTGCCGAACACCGGCCAGGTTCTCTCTCGGACATCACCGATCGTGTCTTCGCGGAGGTCGGGTCCGCGACGACCCGCCTGCGCGATCTCGTCTACCGCGAACTCGGGATGACCCCGCCTGACGGCGAAATACCGATCCTGCGCGTCCCCGACCCCGATGTCACCGCGGCGCCGGTGACCGCGTTCGCCGTGCACGCCGACGGCGAGGACCCGGTGACACTGACCCGCTATCCCGCCGCGGTCTGGATCAACCGGCCAGACTACGAAACACACCTCGCGGTCGACGAAGCCGAACCGAACCTGCGGATCACCGAAAAGGCCGCCGTACTCGCTTGCTCGACGCCGCGGTCACACGATCAGGCCGTCAGCTGGACCGAATCCGCGCTCGCGGCCTTTCCTGGCGCGCGAATCGCGATCGCGGCCACCCCGGATGGCGCCACGGCGGCGATCCGAGGCGGACGCCAGGTGCTCGTGGTGACCGAAGCAGCTGGCGACGCGCTGATTCTCGGGTCGGTCGTCTACCACTGCCTGATGTCGGGGTCACTGCGAAACCGGCGCCTCACCGTGCTCACCGGAGCCGATTCAGCCGAGGTCGAGCTGACGTAGCCGTTCCTCGACCTCTCCCGCACGCGGGCTGCACAGCTCACGCAGGAGCGTGGACGCCCGTTCGAACGCCAGGCGCGCGGCGACTTCGTCTTGCTGCCGGTACGCGAGTTCACCGAGCAATTCCTGTGCGGTGGCTTCATAAAAGCGCGAATCATCCTGAACGAGTACGTCCACCGCGGCTTCCAGTACGACGCGCGCACGACCGTGCTCGCCGAGTTCGTCCAGCACCGCACCGAGCCTGGTCAGCACGCGGCCTTCCATCCGGCGGTCGCCGACCGCGCGAACCCGGGGCAGCGCCTCCTCCAAAGTGGCCAATGCCTGCCTTCCCCGCTGTGCGGAGCCGAGAAAGAACAGCACGAAAGCGATCCCGCGCGCGTCGTCCTCTTCGGTGAACAACGCGATGGCCTTCTCGTAGGCGTCGACGGCCCGTGCATCGCCGGTCGCGTCGTAGAAACGCCCCATCAATTCCCACACCGACGCCCGCAAGCGCCCATTCGCCGACTGCTCGGCCATCGGCAGCGCGATCTCGACGAGTTCCCGCTCGGCTCGCCGCAGATCACCCAAATCCGTCCACGCGCGAGAAGCGAAACTGCGCAGCCGCACCTCGGCGTCACGATTCCCGGCCAGCGCCGCGGCCTGTGCGCCGAGGTCGCTGGATTCCGTCCACTCGACCAGATAGCGACGCTGCACGTAGAGCGCGGTCATCGCCTCGGCCAGTTGCCAGGCCAGGTCATGCCAGCCGTATTTGACCGCCGTCCGCACGGCCGCCATCAGGTTCAGCCGTTCCGACTCGAACCAGGCCAGCCCCTGTTTCTTGGCGTCCGGCCCGGTGAACGGATTCGGGTACCCGGCTTGGATCGGTTCGTGCCGCGTGCACCGCAGCCGCCCCGGGCCGAGCACGGCCAAGTCGGCGAACGTCGCCCGGCAGAGCAACCCGTACAGCACGCGGCGCAGAGCCGCCGACCGGGCTTTGTCCCCGTCGCCTTCCGCGAGACCCGCCGCGTGCCGCCGCAGCAGCGGATGCAGGGAAAGCCTGTCCGAGGAGTCCACGGTGAGCAGGCCGGATTCGATCAGTTCCTCGAGGTCGGCGACGGCGCTCTCGCCGGTGCCCGCCAGCTCGGTGGCGGTCTCGAAGGTGAGATCCCGGCCGGGGAACAAGCCCAGCAGCCGATACAGCCTGGCCGCGCTTTCCGGCAAGGCACGGTAGGTCACCTCGAACACCGCGGACACTTTGTCCTCGCCCCGTACCGCGAACGCCGCCATACCGGCGCCCTCATCGGCGATCTGCGTGATGAGGTCACCCACCCGCATGCCGGGGCGGGCCGCCAGCCGCGCGGCGGCCACCTTCAGCGCCACCGGAAGCCCGGCACAGAGCCGGACCAGCTCGGCGACCTCATCGGACTCGTCCTCGCGGCCACGCAACCTCGTGAACAAATGCACGCCGTCTTCGGCCAGCAGCGGCTCCAGCTCGACCAGCGCCGCACCGTCGAACTGAAGCTCGGTGAGCTTGCTGCTGGTGACGACCACGACCGCGCTGCCAGGGCCTCTCGGCACGAAGGGCGTCACCTGCGCCGGCTCGGTCACGTCGTCGAGGACGATCATGATGCCGCGCTCGGCTGTGCGGCTGCGCAGCAGGTTCGCCCGATCGGCCAAGCCGTCGGGGATCACCTCCTTGGCGACACCGCACGAGATCAGGCACGAAGCGAGCGCGTCGGTCACCGACACGACTTCGCCGTCGGGCAGCGCGCCGAAGTCGACATAGAGGTATCCGCCGGGATAGCCGTTGAGATCACTGATCAGCTCGACGTAATGCCGGACGAACGCCGTCTTGCCGACGCCTGGAAAGCCGCGGCAGACACAGATCACCGGGCGCCCGACGCCTCCGGTGGGCAGCAACTCCCGTAGCCGCCGCAGTTCGCGCTCCCGGTTGACGAATACACCCGGCCCCAACGGAACCTCGTGCGGCACCAGCACAGGGCTCCCCTCCCCCACATCCGATGAAGCAAGGACCTTACCGTGACGCGGGCCGGGCCGCCGGACGGCTCAGGCGGCCGCACTCAGGGTCGCTGCGCGACGAGGACGACGGTCGGGCCGATCGGCCCGTCAGGAGGAAGCCGGAGGTCGGCCGTGAGCCGCAGCCCTGCCTGCTCGATCAACTTGATGAGCTGCTCAGGCCGCCACAGGTGAGTCGTCCAGCTGACCGGGACTCCCCCGTAAGCCTCAGTGCGCTCCATGTCGCCGTCACCGACATGCGTCGCGATCATCAACTGCCCCTGCGGCTTCAATGCCTTCGCGAACGAGGACAACACCTGCGGCAGGACGTCCCGAGGCAGGTTGAACAACGACCACCAGCCCAGCAGCCCGCCCCAGGACGCCTCGGCCAGCTCGAGGTCCGTCGACGACCCGACGCTGAACTCGCAGTCCGGATAGAGGCGCCGCGCGTGCTCGATCATGCGTGGCGAGAGGTCCACGCCCGTGACGTCGACGCCGCGTTCGGCCAGGTAGGCCGTGACCGTGCCCGGTCCGCACCCGACGTCGAGCACGGGGCCGAGTCCGCCGACGGCGTCGGCGAACACGTCCATCACGGCGCGGAACCACGGGTGGGTGCGGATGTCGCCGAGACCCGTCGTCTGGACCATGTCCACGTAGTTGTCGGCCACGCGGTCGTAGGAATCACGAACGACCTCAAGATCGGCAGGGCGCGAAATCATGGTCGGCACTCTAGGGGGTCGACGCCGGTGAGGTCGACGCTGGCGGCCCACACGCGGTCCGCGAGTTCGGTGTCGGCGAAAAGCCCTTGGACGGGCTCGATCCTGGGTTTCCCACGAAGGCCGAACACCCGTGGCCCCAGCAACTGGCCACCCTGGACGGCGGGATCGAGCACCGCGCGCACGGCAGGCCACGCGGCTGTTTCCTTGCCCTGCAAGAGAATGCCCGCAGGCAAGCCGCGCAGCCGTTGGCCGGCGGTCCGGACGTGGAACGGCGGACGCGACGGGGTAAGGGAATCGAGCGCGCCGCCGGGGTGGTTCACCACGCTCGACGTCGTACTGCCCGCGGCGCGGAGACGGCGGTCGAGTTCGAACCCGAACAGCATCTGCGCGAGCTTCGAGCGCGCGTAGGCGTCCTTCGGCTGGTAGTCGCGGGCGGACTGGAGGTCGCCGGGGTCCAGCCGTGCCGACTTCGCCGTGAAGCTGCCGGTCGTGACGACGCGGCCGCCCGACAGCACCGGCGCCAGCCTGCCGATCAGCGCGAAGTGGCCGAGGTGGTTGGTGGCGAACATCAGCTCGTGGCCATCCCGGGTTTCGCGCCGCCGCGGTTGCTCGAGCAGCACACCGGCGTTGCACACGACCGCGTCGAGGCGGTCCAGTTCGTCCACTGTGGACTTCAGCGACGCGAGGTCGGAGAGATCGAGCTGGAGGTGGCGTACCCGCGCACCGGGGACGCGGGACCGGATCGAGGCCATCGCGGCCTCGGCCTTCGCGGTGTCCCGGCTGCCGAGAATGACGGTCGCCCCGGCCCCGGCGAGCTGCTCGGCGACGAAGTATCCGATGCCCGCGTTACCCCCGGTGACCAGGAAGTTCTTGCCGTCGGCGCGCGGCAGCCGACGGACGTCCCACTGCTGGGTTCGGATGATGGCCCCCTAAATAATCGGAGTGACTCCGAAATTATAGCGGTTCTGACTTCGGAGAGGATTCGACGGGCTAGTACCGTGGCGCCATGGACCGAACGCAGACCCCAGGGCGGCGCGAGCGCAAGAAAGCCGCCACGCGCCAAGCACTCGCCACCGCGGCACGGCGGCTGTTCCTGGAGCGGGGGTTCGACAAGGTGACCGTCGCCGAGATCGCCGAGGCGGCCGACACCGCGGTATCGACGCTGTTCGCGCACTTTCCCGGCGGGAAGGAGGCGCTGGTACTCGGCGACAGCGCCGAACGCGAACGCGCTTTGACCGCCGCGGTGCGCGATCGGCCGCCGGGTGTCTCGATCTCGCAAGCCTTGAGGGACTTTCTCGCCACGCGAGGACCGTTCGACCCCGATCCCGACCCGAAGTCCCGCGCGATCGCGGACCTCGTGGTCTCGACGCCTGCGCTGCGCGCCTACGCGAGGACACTGTGGACAAGCTGCGAAACCGCGTTCGTCCACGTCATCGCCGAGCAGACCGGCCACGACCCGAGTGACTTGTCACTACGCCTGTTCGCCCGCTATGTCTTGGAAATTCCCGACATCGCGGGCACGGAGCCGGATCCGCCCGCCGCACTGGACACGGCTTTCGCCCACCTTCAACGTGGCTGGCCCGGCCTGTAACGCATGGTTCGCGTCGGAACCGCCGACGAACGCCGGCTTTCGTGCAATCGTCACCTCGCCCGGCGAAGACCGAATACGATCCTCGCCGATGAGGCTGGGACGATCATGGCGGGCCACGATGGCCGCGGCGCTGGCCGCCGCGACGATGACCGGCTGCGGTGGCGAACCCCCTCCCCCAGGGGACGTGCTCGCCTCGGCGGCCGCGGGCAAGCTCACCATCGGCATCCGGTTCGACCAGCCCGGCATGGGCCTGAAAACCCTGAACAAGACCTACGCGGGCTTCGACATCGACGTGGCCAGGTATGTGGCCGCGGAGCTCGGCGTCGCCCCGGAAGACATCACCTGGCTGGAAACCCGGCCGTCGAACCGCGAGAAGTTCATCGTCGGCGGCGCGGTGGATTTCGTCGTCGGGGCCTACACGATCGACGAGGAGCGCAAGCGGCAGATCGACTTCGCCGGCCCGTATCTGCCGGTCGGCCAGGATCTGCTGGTGCGGCGCACCGACACCTCGATCACCGGGCCGAAGTCGCTCGACGGCAAGAGATTGTGCTCGGTGAGCGAGTCCACTTCGGCCCAGTACGTGAAGGACACGTTCGCCCACGAGACGAAACTGGTGGAGTACAACCAGTATTCCGACTGCGTGGCCTCGCTGCTCGCCAATCTGGTCGACGCCATCACCACCGGCAACGCACTGCTCAGCGGCTACGCCGGACAGCATCCGGAACTGCTCAAAGTGGTCGACAAACCGTTCACCCAGCGCTTCTACGGCATCGGCCTGCGCAAGAACGACAACGCGAGCCGGTCGAAGATCAACGAGGCGCTGCGGAAGATGATCTCGACGGGCGCTTGGCGCGCTTCGCTGCAGGCCAACCTGGGCCCGTCCGGCTACACGATCCCGCCGCCACCGACGATCGGCGAGTGACGCCGGCCCCGGTCGACGAGGCCGGCTTCCCCCTGGCGGTCAGGCCGCCGAGACGGCGGTGACCTCGACGGACTTGCCCTTCAGCGGCGCGCCCGCCGGCCAGCCGACGGTGACGGTGTCCCCGTCGGTGATCGGCAGGTTCAGGTTGACCACGCTGGGCACGAAGGTGACCGGCGCCTGCGAGGCCATCAGGATCCGGGACTCCGCAGGCTTGCCGGGCTGGATGTTCACCGGAACGCTGCTGTCGCCGGACGGGTCGTCCGGGACGACGACGATGCCGCTGCCGTCACCCTCGCTGTGCCCGCTGCCCTTGGTGAAGGTGACCGCGGTCGGCACACCCTGCAGCTTGCAGTTGGTGTGCGCGCCCGCGGCGACGTAGTGGATCACGTAAGCCTGCTGGCCTGCCGCCGACGAAGAATCCGGCGTGACCGAGGCTGTGAGGTCGGAGATGTCGCACGGCTTGTCCGACGGGTTCGCCGAAGCCGCGGGAGCCAGCAGTACGACCCCCGCGGTGGCGACGGCGAGACCGGCGACTGCCTTGAACCTGGTGTTCATCTGATTCTCCTCAGTAGTGCGAATCGAGATCGATTCACCGTTTGCGCCCTCACTGAGAAAGATGTTCACCAAGCCTGCTGGATGCGTCCGGATGACCTTTGCCTCACCGGCGCAACCCAGGCCACGGCCACACGTCACCCGGTGCCCCCGGATCGGGTGATCATCGGAAGCGGAGTGAGCCGGTTCGCCCGACGTTGAGCAGTCTGAACGTCAGGGAGGCCCGATGACCATGACCGCGACCGCGGAGCGGCAGGAGAGCGCGCCGCCGGAGCTCAGCCGGAAACGGGTGAACGCGGTGTTCGCCGCGGTCACACTCGGGATGCTGCTCGCCGCTCTGGATCAGACGATCGTGGGCACCGCGCTGCCGACGATCGTCGGCGATCTCGGCGGCGCCGGGCACCTTTCGTGGGTGATCACCTCGTACCTGCTCGCCGAGACGATCATGACGGTCGTCGTCGGCAAGCTCGGTGACCTGTTCGGCCGGAAGCTGATGTTCCAGCTGTCCGTGCTCGTGTTCACCGGCGGCTCGTTCTTCTGCGGGTTCGCGAACGACATGATCTGGCTGATCGTCGCGCGGGCCGTGCAGGGACTCGGCGCAGGCGGGCTCATGGTCACCGCGACCGCGCTGGTGGCCGACGTCGTGCCGTTGCGCGACCGAGGGAAGTACCAGGGCGCGCTCGGTTCGGTGTTCGGCGTGGTGACCGTGCTCGGGCCGATGCTGGGCGGGCTGTTCGTCGACCATTTGTCGTGGCGGTGGGCGTTCTACGTCAACGTGCCGGTCGCGGTGATCGTGCTGATCGTCGCCGCGAGCGCGATGCCGAGCGTGAAAGCCGTGGTCAAACCGGTGATCGACTACCTGGGAATCCTGCTCATCGGGCTCGCCGCGACCGGGCTGACGCTGGTCACCAGCTGGGGCGGCACCCAGTACGCCTGGGGATCGCCGACGATCATCGGCATGGCCGCCGCCTCGGTGGTGCTGCTGGTGGGGTTCGTCTTCGTCGAGAAGCGCGCGCAAGAACCGACGCTGCCGATGCGGCTGTTCCGGAACCCGGTGTTCACGGTGTCGGCGATCCTGAGCTTCGTGGTCGGGTTCGCGATGCTCGGCGCGCTGTCGTACCTGCCGACGTATCTGCAGTACGTGCACGGGATCTCGGCGACGAACTCCGGCGTCCGGATGCTGCCGATGGTGCTGGCGCTGCTGGTTTCCGGGATCATCGCGGGCAACCTGGTCGGCAAGACCGGGCGCTACAAGATCTTCCCGATCCTCGGCGGCGTCGGGCTGACGCTCGGGCTGTATCTGCTGTCCACGCTCACCGCGACGAGCGGCTTCTGGGAGATGTCGGCCTACCTGGTGGTGCTGGGTCTCGGAATCGGGCTGAGCATGCAGGTGCTGGTCATCGTCGTGCAGAACACGGCCGAGTACCGCGACCTCGGCGTCGCGACCTCCGGCGTCACTTTCCTGCGCTCGCTGGGATCCTCGTTCGGCGCGGCGATCTTCGGCACGATCTACGCCAACCAGCTGGCGCCGAACATGGCGCGCGCCGCGGCCGAACATCCGCTTCCTCCAGGACTCAACCCGCAGGCCGTCCAGGTGCCCGCCGCGCTGCACCAGCTGCCGCCGCCGGTGTCGGCGCCGTACATCCAGGCCTACAGCGATTCACTGCATTCGGTGTTCCTGTACGCCGCGCCGGTCGGGCTGGTGGCGCTGGGGCTCGCGTTCTTCCTCAAGGAGGTCCCGCTGCGCGACACGGCGCGCGCGGGCGCTCCCGATCTGGGCACGGGGTTCGCGATGCCCGATCCGAGCGATCGCGACCAGGATCTGGAACGCGCCGTCGGCAGAGTGCTGGCCAAGGAAGGAAAGGCCGCGTCGCCGCGCATCATCGCGCGATCCGGGTGCGAGCTCGACATCGGCGGGCTGTGGTGCGTCGGGCAGGTCCGGATCAGGGAACGGCGTGGCAAGCCCGCGACGCTGGCGGCGGTCGGCGAACGGTTCGGGATCCCGCCCGAGGTCTTCGAGCCGGTCTTCTCGAAGCTGGAGCTGACGGGCCACCTGACCTACCAAAGCGGCCGGTGGTCGACCACCGAACTCGGGCTGGTGGAGCTCGACAAGCTCATCGAGGCCTGGAAGAACTGGCTGGCCGAGCAACTGCGGGACTGGGGGCCGGAGGGCCGTGAGGAGTTGCACGCCGCGCTGGGCCGCGTCGCGAACCGTATTCTCGATCAAGCGACCGATGATCGGCCTTACGGCAAACACGCGTACGCGTAGGAGACTTCATGGTGAGTGCAGCGCCGCCGGCGCCTCGGGCTTGGTACGGGTGCATGGGGCTTGGCGGCTCCTGGGACAAGCAGCCCTACGAGCCGAGGGACATCGAGGCCGCCGAGCTCGCGGTGAGCACCGCCCTCGAGGTGGGGATCACGGCGTTCGACCACGCCGACATCTACCGGTTCGGCAAGGCCGAGTCGGTGTTCGGCGAGCTGATCGCGCGGGATCCGGGGCTGCGCAAGCGAATCGTCCTGCAGACCAAGTGCGGTATCCGGCTCGCCGAGGACGGCATGCCGGGGCACTACGACCTGCGTGGCGCCTCGATCCTCGAGCGGGTCGAGCGGAGTCTCGCCCGGCTGCGCACCGACCACGTCGACGTGCTGCTCCTGCACCGGCCGGATCCGCTGGCCCGGCCAGAGGAGGTCGCCGAAGCGTTGACGAAACTGCGTGACCAGGGGCTGGTGAAGCACTTCGGTGTCTCGAACATGAGCGCCGAGCAGATCCAGGACCTCGAAGAGCACCTGGACTTCCCGCTGGTCGCGAACCAGCTCGAGATGAGCCTCGCCAGCCGCGCCTGGGTGGAGGCCGGCGTGCTGGTGAACACGGCCGAAGGCGCTTCGGTCGGGTTCCCGTCCGGCGTGACGGAGTACTGCCGCAGACGCGGCATGCAGATCCAGGCGTGGGGAGCGCTCGCACGCGGACGCTACAGCGGGCAGCAGGAGACAGAGGCCGAGCACGCCACGGCGGAGCTGGTTTCGGCCATCGCCACGGCCAGGGAGACGACGCCGGAGACCGTTGTGCTCTGGTGGTTGCAGCGGCACCCGGCGCGGATTTCACCGGTGATCGGAACGACCAATCCGGACCGGATCCGCGCATGCGCCGATTCCGTTCGCCGTGAGCCTGAGTTGTCCCACGAAGAGTGGTACCGGCTCTGGATTTCAGCACGCGGCAACGCGCTTCCTTGACACGCACCTCACGTCATTCATACATTCAAGGGCACTTTGTATGATTGACGTGGGGAGCTGGTCCGTGTGGAGCTCGGCAAAACCGCAGTCGTCCTGGGTGGCAGTGCCGCAGGCCTGTGTGCCGCGGGCGCGCTCGCGCCGCACTTCGAGCAGGTGCTGGTGCTGGAGCGCGACGAGCTACCGGCCGCAGCCGAGCACCGCCGCGGCGTGCCGCAGAGCAAGCATCCGCACTTCCTGCTGAACTCCGGCCGTCGGGCGATCGGGGCACTGTTCCCCGGTTTCGAAGACGACCTCATCGCCGCGGGCGGGCTGCATCTGATGCCGTCGATGGACGCCGCCTACCTCGACGGACCTGGCTGGTCGGCACGCAAGCGCAGCGCGATGACGATGATCTACAGCTCGCGGATCCTCATCGAGCGCGTGCTACGCGACAAGGTGCGCGAACTGGCGAACGTCACCATCCGCGAAGGCGTCACGGTCACCGGCCTGACCACCCGCGACGGCGCGGTCACCGGCATCGAAGTCGGTTCCGAGCACATCGGCGCCGACTTCGTGGTCGACGCGCTCGGGCGTGGATCTTCCGTCGGCGACTGGCTGGTGGCGGCGGGCTGGCCCAAGCCCGAGGTGCGGACGCTCGACGCCAAAGTCACCTACACCTCGCGCTGGTACGACCTGCCCGCCGACCGGCCGGCGTCCTGGTGGTGGCGGCACCTGGTGATCATGCCGACCCAGGACAAGGGCGAGCACCCCGCCGAGCACGAGTTCCTGGTCAACTTCTTCCCGATCGAGGGCAACAGGGTCATCGCCTGCATGGGCTCATGGGGACTCGAAATGCCGCGCACCACCGACGCGTTCGCCGAATCGGCCGCCCGGGTGCGGACCCCGCTGTTCGCGGCCGCGATGGACCGGTGCGAGCCCACCTCGGCAGTGCATCTGACCAGGTCGACCGGCAACAAGTGGCGTCGCTACGACCGCTGGAAGACGCCGCCGCGAGGCCTGGCCTTCATCGGCGATTCGATCTGCGCGTTCAACCCGTTCTACGCGCAAGGCATCAGTTCCGCGGCGGGCTCGGCGCTGCTGTTGCGCGAGCACCTCTCCGGATCCTTCGACGCCCGACGATTCCTTGCGGCACAACGAAAACTGCTCGCTGTTCCCTGGCGCCTGGCGATGGCGAGGGATCAAGGTTACGCGTGCGCTTCCGGCACCGAGACGCTCCCCGAATGGCAGCGCCGCGTCGTCGCGGCCATGTCCGGCCCGGCGTTCAGCCTGATCGTCGGCGCCGCCCGCGAGGACGACGTGGTCGACGAGCACTTCGCGAAGGTGTTCAACCTCGACGAGTCGCTGGGCGAGATGATGCGGAACCCCCGCGTGCTCGCGGGTCTCCTCCGTTACCGCGTCCGCGCCGCACTGGGCAGGCACCGCGTCCCCTTCGGCTTCGATCCCCGCGCCGAGCCCCCTGCCGTCGACTACTCCCCCGCGACGACCGCGGCCGCGCGATGAGCGCCGTATGCGGACCGGAGGCCGAGGCCGTCACCCGCGGTCTCGGCTTCGACTGCCACACCGTCTCACCCGTAGTGTCAGTCCGCTTCCCCTGGGAGCTAGCGCATCCGACCATGCCGCTGCTCGAGCTGCTCATCATCGGCGGCGCGATTTTCGCACTGGCGCACGCACTCCGCCGCCACCGCGACGGCGATCCCGTCAACCTGGCGCTGTGGTGCGCTTCCCTGGTCTACCTGTTCGTGATCGAGCCGCCGCTGTACTTCCCGGAGTGGTTCGGGCTCGAGCGGCAGTACGGGTTCATCTTCGCCCACAACCAGTTCACCGTGCAGTTCATGTGGGACAGGCTGCCGCTCTACATCATCGCGTTCTACCCGGTGATCAGCCAGCTCGCGTACGAGCTGATCAGGTCGCTCGGCATCTTCCGGCGCCGCGGCCCCGCGGCCGGTTCCGTGGCAGTCGCGTTCGCGTGCCAGGTGTTCTACGAGGTCTTCGACCAGCTCGGCCCCCAGCTCAAGTGGTGGGCGTGGAACATGGACAACCACCTCGTCAACCACCCCGCGCTGGCGTCGGTGCCGATGAACAGCATGCTGCTGTTCGCCTCGGTGTCCATGGGAGCCATGACCTACCTGGTCGTCCGCCTCACCAGCGGCAGGCACGGCTGGTCACTGGCAGCGCGCACACTGGTGGCAGGCATCCTGACCCCGCCGACCATGGCGATCGCCGGCATCCCCGCGAGCTTCTTCGATGCCAAGGCCTGGGTACTCGGCATCGAGCTGGCCGTGGTCTGGCTCGCGGGCGCCTGGATCGTCCTGTCGAATCGCGGCCCCGCCGAGCCATTGTCCCCGTTCGTCCGCACCTACCCCGCCGTCTACCTGGGCGGGATGGCCGCCTTCTGGATCAGCTCCCTGCCTGCGGACGAAGGCACGCCGGTCGGAAGCAGACCCTACGCGCTCGCCTGCTTCATCGGAGCCGGTCTGCTGCTGGCCGCGCTGTATCGGGCGAGTCGCACGGCACCGGCGGCCCTCTCTCGGTAAAGATGGTCCGCATGGGGCACCACGGCTGGCAGGGCAACCCACCTCGCACCGAAGAAGAGGCACGCCGCCGCATCGTCGAAGCGGCGACGGCCTGCATCGACAGGGCAGGTCTCCCCAAGACCAGTCTCTCCGACGTCGCCACGGAAGCGGGCATCACCCGCCAGACCGTCTACCGCTACTTCCCCAGCCTCGCCGACATCCTCCGCGCCGTCGCCATGGCAGGCGTCGAGGAGTTCGCGGCCCGCATGGAACGCCACCTCTCCTCGTTCGGCACCCCCGCGGAAGCCGCCGTCGAATCGGTGGTCTTCGCCGTCCGCGCGGTTCCCGACGAGCCCTACCTGGGCCTCCTCTTCCAGGCAGGCGAGGCCGACTTCATGACGGCCGGAGTGACCTCTCCCCTGTCCTTCTCCCTCGGCGCCCGCATCCTCCGCAACCTGCCTGTCGACTGGGCGGCGGCCGGAGTCCCCGACGCCGACCTCGAAGGCCTCGCCGAGATCCTCATGCGCCTGTTCATCTCGTTCCTGCAGTACCCGTCGACCCCAGCACTCACCGACGACGAGCTACGCGCGCTGGTCCGCCGGTGGATCGGCCCGGCGTTGAGTCCTTCGTGGACAGGCGGGTTTGGGGTATAGCACCAGAGTTGCCTCGGCCGACTACGGGGGTGGGCTTCGGGGGTCCCCCGGGCTTGGTAGTGTTTCCTTCAACAGCAAGGCGCGTTTAGCTCAGCGGGAGAGCGCTTCCCTGACACGGAAGAGGTCACTGGTTCAATCCCAGTATCGCGCACCATAGGTCTCTTTGCCGGTGGCTCGTGAGTGTTGCCGACGGTTCTCACCGCCGGCAACACTCACGAGCCCTGCCTAGCTGGAAGACACCGAGTAGCTGTTGGTGGTGAAGTTCATGCCACCCGACGACGAGGTGATCTCGAAGCCGAACTGGACCTCGCCGAGTGTCACGTCGCCGAACCAGCCCTTGCTCTTGATCCAGTTCATCACCGCGAGGATGTCGACCGAACCGGCGTTCGTGTTGCCGGTGCGCAGGAACGAGAACACCGCGTTGGCGCCGTTGCTTCCCTTGTAGACGTCCCAGGTGTGCCCGCCGACGCTGACCGTGGTCTGCTTGCTGCCGATCGCACCGACCGCGCCCTGCTTGTTCATCCACAGCATGATCTCGTAGGCGTTGTTGTTCGCCCAGATGTCATAGGCCGCGGTGTAGGCCCCGCTGCTGGGACGGGAGACGTTGAAGTTGCTCGTGACCGAGCGCAGGCTGCTCAGCGACCTGCCGATGTTCTTCGCGGCGTGCGGATAGGCCTTGACTCCGCCGGTGTTGGGGTGGTTCGCGTAGACACCCCAGTTGCTGTAGGAGTTGGCCCAGATCGACTGGGAACCCGCGCCGGAGCCCCAGACGTCATTGCGCACGGTGTAGCCGCCGTTGGACCACGATCCCCACTTGTCCGTGGACGACCAGGTCGCCGCCTGCGCGGGCGCGGCCGTGCCCGCGACCATCGCGAGCACGACGGCTGGGGCTAGTAGGTACCTCAGGAGTTTACGCATTTCTTCTCCTTTCCCGGACGCCATTGCCCGGGTCACCACGCCACCTCGGGGACCGGAGCGGCGAACCTTGGAGCTCGGAGGCGGGCCGGCGGCGTCAGGCCCGCCTCCGAGGATCGGAGGGATCAGCGCGTCAGCTGGAACCACGAGAGGGTGACCGGGGCGTCGAACGTGAGATACACGTCGTGCCTGCCGCCCGCTCGCGCCAGCTCGGCGCCGATCTTCTTGAAGGCGTACTTGTCGCCGGTGCTCGCCACTTCGACGGAGCCGAGCACCCGGCCGTGCACCGGGTCGTCGAGCCGCACGGTGATCCTCGCCGTGCCACTGCCGGATTTGGACGCCGCGGCGACGAACGTCCGCGCGGCCGGGTCGAGCTGGACGCCCTTGAAGGCGACCCAGTCACCCGCCTTCGCCGCGACCGAGGTGCCGGCGTCCTTCGCCGTGTCGGTCAGCGTGACGCCCCGGTAGTCGTCGAAGTTCTGCGCCTCCGTCTTGGCGCCGAGGTCGCGGGCAGGGATGTGTTCTCCGTGCACGAAAACTCCGACGCTCTGGGCGATGTCGGTCGCCGAGTGGCCGACCGAGAAGTCGTACCGACCGGTCTCGACGACGGACTTGCCGCGCGTGACGTCCCAGAACGCCAGGTCGGCCACGGGAACGCGCAACCGCACGGTCTTCGTCTGCTTCGGCGAGAGCGTCACCTTTTCGAACGCGCGCAGCTGCCGGACCGGCTGCTGCGCCCGCGAATCCCGAGCGCTCGAGTACAGCTGGACGACGTCGGAGCCCGCGCGGTCCCCGGTGTTCGTGACATCGACACTGACCTCGACCGTGCCTGCCGCGTCGGCGACCGGCCGGTCGACGCGGACGCCGCCATACCGGAAGGAGGTGTAGCTCAGGCCGTAACCGAAGGGGTACAACGGCTTCCCGCGGAAGTACTGGTAGGTCATGCCGGTCCTAGAGATGTCGTAGTCGAGGATGCTCGGCAGCTCGGCGTCGGAGCGGTACCAGGTCTGGGTCAACCGGCCGCCGGGGTTGTGGTCGCCGAAGAGCACGTCCGCGACGGCGTGCCCGGTCTCCTGCCCCGCGTGCGTCGTCCACAGCAGACCCGGCGCGGACTGGCTGTCCCACCCGGTGGTCGGGTAGCTGTTCTCGACCACGACGACCGTGTGCGGGTTGGCCTTCTGCACGGCCTCCACCAGCGCCTTCTGCTGCGGAGCGAGTTCGGTGCTGGTGCGGTCGTTGTCCTCACGGCCGTTGATGAACGGCATGCTGCCGACCACGACCACCGCGGTGTCCGCTCCCCGTGCGGCGGCCACGGCGGCGTCGACCCCGCTGTGGAGCACCTCGCGGGTGAACTTGGTCGCGTGTGCCACGTCGGCGGCGCCGATGGTGAGCGCGCCGTCCGCGCCGACGACGGCGAACCTGTTGGGGCCGAACCACGGCTGGCCGACCTCGTTGCCCGCGTACTCCAGCACGTAGCCGCCGTCCGGCTGCGGGTTGAGCTTCAGCTGCTGCTGGACGAACCAGCCGTTGGGCTGCGCGGCGTTGTTCACCAGCGCACCGCCCACATAGGACAGGTACTTGCCGTTGGCCGCGGTGCGCAGGGTGAGCTTGCCCGCGCCCCAGTCGAAGACGTCGAACGCTTCGGCGTTGCCCGCGCTGGTGCCGCTCGCGGCGAGCTTCGCGCCAGCCGGGTCGGTGGACGCGGTGAGGTACTTGCCGGTCGCGGGGTCCTTCAGCGCGATCCGGTCGACACCTTCACTGGACGCGACCGTGCCGCCCGCGCCGAGCCGCTCCTTGATGCCCTGCAACGGCGTGACCTTGTACGGCATCGTGCCGCCGTACCAGTCTTCGTACAGCGTGTCGGCGAGCGGGCCGACGACGGCCACCTTCTTGTTCTTCGCCGCGTCGAGCGGCAGCGCGTTCTTTTCGTTGCGCAGCAACACCATCTGCTCTGCCGCGGCCTTGCGTGCGAGTGCCTTGTGCTCCGGCGAATTGATCACGGACGGCGTGATGTTCGCGTACGGGTTACGGCCGGGCGGGTCGAACTCGCCGAGGCGGAACCGCAGCGACAGCAGGTGCCGGTCGGCGTTCTCGATGTCGGCGACGGTGAGCAGCCCCTGCGTGAGCGCCGACTTGACCGCGGTCGTGGTGATCGAGCCGTTGGTGTCGTCCACGGTGAAGCTGTCGACACCCGCCTTGATCATCGCGGCGGCGGCCTCCGGCTTCGTCGGGTAGTACTTCTCCGAGTCGACCAGGTTCCACGGCGCGCCCGCGTCGCTCACGACGGCGACGTCCTGCGGCGCCCACTTGCGCACGACCGCGTTGAGATCGGGGGACACCGTGGCCGGGCGGCCGTTGACCAGGTTGTACGAGGGCATGACCGCGTTCGCGGCGCCCGCGCGCAATGCCGGGCCGAAGGCCTGCTCGTCGTAGTCGTGCAGGATCTTCGGCGGCACCGAGGAACTGGTCGTCGTCCGGTCGACCTCGTTGTTGTAGGCCAGGTAGTGCTTCAACGTGGGCGCGGCCTGGAGATAGCGCGGATCGTCGCCTTGCATCCCGCGGCCGTAGGCGGTCGCGACCCGGCTGGTCAGGTACGGATCCTCCGAGTAGCCCTCTTCGTTGCGACCCCAGCGCGGATCACGCAGCAGGTTCACCACCGGAGCCCAGAGATTCAAGCTCCACAGGCCGGGGTTCTTCGCGTTGAACCCGCGCGCCTCCTGGCCGACGGCGGTCCCGACCTGCTTGATCAGCGCCGGGTCCCAAGTGGACGCCAGGCCGAGCGCCTGCGGGAACACCGTGCCGTCGGCGAAGACGACAGCGCCGTTGTGGTCGTTGTCGGTGCTCCAGCCGACGCCGTGCAGCGCCTCCGTGCCGGTCTTGAACTTCGCGATGCCCAGCCGGGGGATCGCGGGCTGGTACTGGTGCAGCAAGGAGATCTTCTCGTCCAGCGTGAGCCGGGAGATCAGGTCGCCGAGGCGAGCGGAGAGCGGGGCCGCCGGATCACGGAAGACGGGAGGCGCGTCGGCGAGAGCGGGCAGCGGCGCGATCAGTGACGCGACGAGAGGGAGCAGCAGTACTCGCCGAATCCGGGATCTACGCATGAACCGGCCTCCAGGGAAGGTGTTTTGTCGAATCGATTCGATTGCTTCGACGAAGCGCTGTATCGACTACAAGAAAGTGCAAAAACTATTGCATCCGTGTTACCGCGAGGTCAAGCGCTCGCCAAGATCCATTCCATAACGCCGTGACCAGCCCGATGTGCCGAATCGCCTGCGCATACCCATGCACGGTGCGGCATTCGACAATTTCGAGTGAGGGATTTCCCTGCCTTCACGCCGGAGCCGATCATGGCCATTGCGCAGGACGGCGGCGTGACCTACCGTCTCAGGTGTCGATACGCTTCGACGCGGTCGGCGCCGATCGGCGTGTCGTCCATCCATGCACGGATGCCGTCCATCCGCGTACCGCCGTCACCCCACCATTCAGGCCGAGGAGCGAATGGTGAGGGAAACCGGCAGAACCTGCCGCCGCGATGGCAGATCCCGGTCTTCGAGCAGCCGCGACAACGTCGCGACCATCACGTGGATCTGCTCACGCGGGTCCTGGTGGACCGAGGTCAGCGACGGCTCCATCGCGGGCGCGAGCGCGGCGTTGTCGTCGAAACTGACGACCGCGACCTCGTCCGGGATGCGACGTCCGGCCGCACCGAGGGTGCGCAGTGCGCCGACGGCCATCATGTCGCTGGCGACGAAGACGGCGTCGAGGTCGGGGCGCCTGGCCAGTAGCGCGGACATGGCGCTGGCGCCGCCGGAGAGGGTGAAGTCGCCTTCTTCGGCCAGGTCCGTGGGGTCGAGCCCGGCGTCGAGCAGTGTCTTGCGCCAGCCGGAGAGCCGGTCGATCGAGGCGCTCTGGTCCTGTGGCCCCGCGATGGTGGCGATGCGGGTGCGTCCGGTCGCGAGCAGGTGCTCGACGGCCAGCCTCGCGCCGCCCTCGTTGTCGAAGTCGACCACGTGCACGCCGCGTCTGATGCTCGCCGCCTGGCCGCCGAAGACCACCGGGATCCGCAGCGTCCGCAAGGCCTTCGGCAGCGGATCGGCCCGGTGCGGCGCGAACACCAGCGCCCCGTCGACGTGGCCGCCTTCGAGGAAACGCACCGTGCGGCCGAGGTCCTCCCTGGCGTCACTGAAGATCAGGACCATCTGACGGTCGATGTCGGCCAGCTCGCGGTACCCCGCACGCATCACCGCCGTGCGATACGGGTCATCGAGCAGCCTCGCCTCCGGCTCCGACAAGACCACCGCGACCGCGCCCGTCCGCCGCGTGACCAGCGAACGAGCCGCCTGATTGGGCGAATACCCCAGATCACGAGCAGCGGTGCGCACCCTTTCACGGGCAGCCGCGCTCACATAGGCGTCCTCATTCAACGCACGCGACGCCGTCGACCGCGACACACCGGCGAAAACCGCCACGTCCTCCAGAGTCGGCCGCCCGCCGCCTTCCGCTCGCAACTGCACGGCACCGCCTTTGCTCGACTCCGGCCACTTCCTCGCGGGAGCGCTCCCAGTTGATCTTCGCATCGAGCGCTCGGCTCCGTCAACAAAGCAGGTCGTGTGCACCCGGACCGGTGGTCAAAGAAGGACATCCATGACGGCACCGCAGGATTCCCGCACCACGAGAACCGGCCACAACTGCATGCGGTGCACCGGGCGCTCGGCACCTTCGGCCAGCCTGGCCAGCGCGAGTTCCGCGGCCAGCGCGCCGAGCCGGTGCTTCTGCGGGCGGACCGCGGTGAGCGGCGGATCCGAGACCGTCGCGACCTCGTCGTCGTAGGACACCACCGCCAGCTCACCGGGAACGGCGAGCCCGCTGTCGCGCGCCTGCTCGATCAGGCCGATGGCCTCACGGTCGGAATGCACCAGCAGCGCGCGGACTTTCTCGCGGCGGCAACGGGCGAGCACCTCGTCGTAGACCTCCGCCCAGCCCGGCGAACCGTAGGCCGGCACGTCGAAATCCGGGCCATGGTCGTGGCCGAGCGACTCGATCGTCTCGCGCCAGCCCGCACGCAGCGCGCGACTGGTCGGGCTGGACCGCGAAGTCACCAGCCCCACCCGGCGATGGCCGAGTGACACCAGATGCCGCACGGCCAGCCCGGCGCCGAGCGCGTGCGCCGTCGTCACGGCGTCCATGGCGAGAGTCGGCAGTTCCGCAGGCGGCAGGCGTTCGACGAGTATCACCGGCACCGCCAGCGACCCCAGCCAGCGCACCAATTCCAGCGAACCGCGCCCATCGGTGGCAGGCGCGACGAGCAGCGCCTGGACACCGCGTTCCAGCAGCTTGCCGACCTGACGGCGGTCCTCCCCGGCGTCATAGCTGGACGCGCGCAGCACCAGCCGTCCGCCCGCACCGGCCACTGTGGACTGCGCGCCCTGGATCACCTGCGGCCAGTAGTACTCCACCGACGGCGTGACCATGCCGATCAGCGCGCCTGGCGAGGCGCGCTGATCGGGCTGCGCGGAACGCGGCCGGACGAGGGTGACACCGCCGTGCACCCGCGCCAGCAGGCCGCGGTCGGCCAGCTCGGTGACATCGCGGCGAACGGTCACGGAGCTGACCCCGAGGCGTGTCACGAGGTCGGAGAGCCGGACCGTGCCATGCTGGCGCAGCAGGGAAAGGATGATCTCGTGCCGTTCCGCTGCCAACATCATCCGACCCGCTCCAGCGGGACCCGGCGCGCACTCGAACGTTGCCTCGGCACTCAGGGTCTCCTTTCGACTATGAGCACTTTTGATCGATTTTGATGCGATTTGTTGACTCGAACTATGCCACAGGGTGCAGTGACAGCCAGCACTTTCCACGGAGGAAGCAATGACGCCTCGAGGCCCGGCGGGCTTGACCCGTCGAAGTTTTCTGTCGGCCTCGGCCGGTATCACGGCGGGTGGCCTGCTCGGCGCCTGCGGGTCGCCCACGACGGCGTCCGGCGCCACCCGCGTGCGGATCTGGTCCTGGTTCACCGGGATGGACAAGTTCGTCGCCGCGTTCAACGCCTCGCAACACGAGGTCTCGGTCGAGCTCAGCGTGATCGCACGCGGGTTGTCCGGCGGCTACGCACAGCAGACCAACGCGTTGCGCGCCCACAACGCGCCTGACATCCTGCACGCCGAATACCAGGGCCTGCCGCAGCTGCTCACCACCGGCGGCCTCCGTGACCTCACCGCGGACCTGGCCGACCTCGAGCCCGGCTACTCCCCCGCCGCCTGGCGCGGTGTCCGGCCGGACGGCCGCACCTGGGCGGCGCCGATGGACCTGGCGCCGATGGTGTTCTACTACCGCAAGGATCTCTTCGACCGGCACGCGATCGCGGTGCCGCGCACCTGGGAAGAGTTCCGCGGCGCCGCCGAGGCCGTCCGGAAAGCGGACCCGGGCGCGCGGTTGACCACGTTCCCGCTCAACGACGGGTCCTTCTTCGCCGGAATGTGCTGGCAGGCAGGTGATCCGTGGTGGCAGGCCGACGGCGACGCCTGGCGCGTGAACGTCGACGGCGAGGGCACACTGCGCACCGCGGAGTACTGGCAGCGGATGATCACCGGCGATCTGGTCGCCGCGGTGCCCACCGGGGACCAGGGCTGGATCGGGGCGATGCACCAGGGGCGGTTGTGGGGCTTGCTCGGCGCGGCGTGGAGTGTCGGCACCCTCGGCAAATCCGTGCCACAGGACAAGAATCGCTGGGCCGTCACCACCATGCCCACCTGGGACGGCGTGCCGTCCACCGGGGTACAGGGCGGCAGTGCCTTCGCGGTCTCCGCCGAAAGCAAGGTCCCCGAAGCGGCGGTCAAGTTCCTGCGCTGGCTCAGCACGGATCCCGCCGTCGCGAAGATCGGGAGCACGTTCACCTCCCCGTTCCCCGGCTACCTGCCGAGCCGCGAGGCGGCCAAGAAGGCGTACAAGGGCGGCTATTTCCTCGGCGAGCCCGTCTACGACGTGCTGGACGAGGCCGCGCGCCGCGTCCCGGACTGGACGTGGGGGCCGAACGCTCTCGGCATGTTCTCCGTCGTCGTCGACCACATGGGCGGGGTGAAGACCGGCGGCTCGACCTTGGTCACCGCGGTCAGGCAGACGCAGGCGGACACCGTCGCGAACCTCAGGGCACGCGGAATCACCGTGCGGGAAGGGAAAGCGTGATGGCCGGCACCTCCACCCGCCGCGGCCGCGCCGGGCTCACGCTGGCCGCGCCCTTCGCGGTACTGCTGACCGCTACCGTGCTGGTGCCGATCCTCTACGCGCTCTACCTGAGCCTGTTCACGGATCGCTTGTCCGGCTTGGGCTTCTCCGGGCCGCACCAGGTGTTCGTCGCCTTCGGCAACTACCTCGAGGTACTCGCGGACAAGGCATTCCACGCCAGCCTGGGCAACGTGGCGCTGTTCGTGCTGATCCACATCCCGATCATGCTCGGCATGGCACTGGTGCTGGCACTGCTGCTCGACTCGGCCGTCGTGCGCCTGCGGCGGCTGTGGTCACTGGCGGTCTTCCTGCCCTACGCCGTCCCGACGGTGATCACCGGGTTGATCTGGGCGTACCTCTACAGCCCCAACTCCGGGCTCAGCGCACTCCTGCCGTTCGACCCGCTGGGCAAGACGGGGATCCTGCCGTCCATTGTGAACATCGCGACCTGGCAGTGGGTCGGCTACAACATGATCATCTTCTACACCGCGCTGCAGGCGGTTCCGCGTGACGTGCTCGAAGCCGCCCGCGCCGACGGCGCGGGCCAGCTGCGGAGCGCGTGGTCGATCAAGATCCCGATGGTGCGGCCGTCGATCTTCGTCGCGCTGGTGTTCACCGTCATCGGTTCACTGCAGTTGTTCACCGAACCGATGGTGCTGCGTGGTTTCACCGGCTCGGTGACGAGCGCGTGGTCACCGAGCCTCTATGTCTACGAGGCCGCGTTCACCGCGGGCGACTACGGCCGGGCGGCCGCCGCTTCCGTGCTGCTGGCCCTCGTCTCGGCTCTGCTCTCGGCGCTGGTCATGCGCCTGTCCGCCAGGAGGTCCCGTTGACCCGCTCTGCCGCCGCTTCGCGGTGGACGTCGCGCACGGTCGTGCATGTCCTGCTGGTACTCGCCTCGCTGTACGCGGTGGTGCCGCTGATCTGGCTCGTCACCTCCGCCACCAAGTCCGTCGGCGATTTCTCCACCACCAGCGCGTTCGAGTTCGGCCAGTGGAACCTCGGCGCGAACCTCAGCGCGTTGTTCTCCGAGGAGAACGGCGTCTTCCTCGCCTGGATCCGCAACTCGCTGCTCTACGCCGGGCTCGGCGCGGTGCTCGGGACGCTGATCTGCGCGGCGTGCGGATACGCGATCGCGAAGCTCGACTTCCCCGGCAGGCGCGCGCTGTTCGCGGCGACGCTGACCGGTGTGCTGGTGCCGACCACGGCGCTGGCGCTGCCGCTGTACCTGCTCGCCTCCCAGCTGCACATCGTGGGGACGTTCTGGGCGGTGTTCATTCCCTTGCTCACCAACCCGTTCGGGGTCTACCTCGCCAGGGTGTACGCCGATGCCGCGGTGCCTGGCGAGGTGCTCGAAGCCGCGCGCACGGACGGCGCCGGCGAGCTGCGGACGTTCTTCACCATCGCGCTGCCGATGATGCGGCCGGGGCTCGTGACCATCTTCCTGTTCCAGTTCGTGGGGATCTGGAACAACTTCTTCCTGCCGCTCGTGATGCTCACCGATCCGAAACTCTTCCCGATGAGCCTCGGCCTCTACCAGTGGAGCACCCGCGTGACCCAGTTCCCGCAGTACAGCCCGCTCGTCATCACCGGATCGCTGCTGGCGGTCGTGCCGCTGGCGGTCGCGTTCGTGGTGCTGCACCGGCAATGGCGTTCCGGGCTGGCGGCGGGAAGCGTCAAATGACCCGGCGCCCGGAAACCCTGCTGGTGCTGGGCCGCGACACGATGCGGCTGCAGTTCGGCGAAGCGGAGCTCGCGCGGCTGCGTGCCACGGCCAGCCTTGGCGAACCACTGTTCACGGACGAGCTGGGTTCGGCGTCGGTACGTGCGCGGCTGGCCGAGGTCGAAGTGCTGGTCACCTCCTGGGGCTGCCCGCCGCTCGGCGAGGCCCTGCTGCGGGACGCGCCGAAGCTGCGTGCGGTGCTGCACGCCGCGGGCAGCGTGCGTGGCCACGTCGGCGCCGCGCTCTTCGATCGCGGGCTGCTGGTCACCACCGCCGCCGGCGCCAACGCCGAGCCCGTCGCCCAGTACACGCTGGGCGCGATCCTGTGGGCGTTCAAGAAGGTGCCGTTCCTCGCCGCGGACGCCCGCGCGTTCCGCGAGGACTGGCGGTACCGCGAGCGGCACGGCGAGCTGACCGGGCGGGACCGCACCGTCGTGCTCGTCGGCTTTTCGCGGATCGGGCAGCGGGTCACCGAGCTGCTGGTGCGGCTGGCTCTGGCTCGGGTGCTCGTCGTCGACCCGGTGGTGGACCCCGCGCGGATCCGGGCGGCGGGCGCGGAACCGGCCACGCTGGCCGAGTCACTGCCGCTCGCGGACGTGCTGAGCCTGCACGCGCCGTCGCTGCCGGACACCCGGCGCATGATCGGCGCCGCCGAGCTGGCGGCGCTGCCACCGGGCGCGGTGCTGATCAACACCGCGCGTGGCGCGCTCGTCGACACAGCGGCGCTGGAACGAGCGTGCGCCGCCGGGTTGCACGCGATACTCGACGTCACCGAGCCGGAACCGCTGCCGTCCACGTCGCCGCTCTACGACCTGCCGACCGTGGTGCTGACGCCCCACATCGCCGGTTCACTCGGCTCGGAGACCCGGCGCATGACCGCGGAGGCGCTCGACGAGCTCGAACGGTATGCCGCCGGCGAGCCACCGCGGGACCCGGTCACCCGGCAGGCCTTGGCCGTGCAGGCATGAGCGCCCTGTCCCCGTACACCGGCTGGACGCGCGCGACCTGGGCAGGACTCGCCGACCGGATGCTCGCGGCGCTGGACCCGTACCGCTCACCCGCCGGTGCCCGGATCGACCTGCCGGGCCCTGCCAGCCGCAACGGCCGCGTTTCCGACGGACTGGAAGGTTTCGCGCGGACGTTCCTGCTCGCCGGATTCCGCGTCGCAGGGGAAAACGGCGAAGACCCCGGCAACCTGCTGGAGCGTTACGCGGAGGGGCTGGCCGCAGGCACCGATCCCGGATCGGCCGAAGCCTGGCCCCGGCCCGACGAGCTCGATCAGTCCAAAGTGGAGGCGGCATCGATCGCACTGGTGCTCCAGCTGACCCGCCCATGGCTGTGGGACCGGCTCGACGACCGGGTGCGTGAGCGGACGGCCCGCTGGCTGGCCGCGGTGATCCGCCAGCCGTACCCGCCGATCAACTGGGTCTGGTTCCGGATCGTCGTCGAGTCGTTCCTGCGTGAGGCTGGCGGCCCGTGGTCGGCCACCGACATCGAGGAGGACTTGGCCGTGCACGCCACGCTCCGGCGGCAGGGTGGCTGGCTCAGCGACGGTGACGAGCGCGCCTACGACCACTACACGGGCTGGGCCCTGCACGTGTATCCGTTGCTGTGGACACACCTGTTCGACGTGGTCGGCACCTTGTGCGCACCAGGGCTGCGCAAGCGGTGGGAAGCGGATCTCCAGGCATATCTCGAAGACGCGGTGCGGCTCGTCGGCGCTGACGGCTCGCCGTTGCTCCAGGGCCGCAGCCTGACCTACCGGTTCGCCGCGGCGGCGCCGTTCTGGGTCGGCGCGTTCACCGGCACCGGCCTGTCACCGGGGCTGACCCGGCGGGTGGCCAGCGGCATGGCGCGGCATTTCGCGAACCGCGGCGCCTTGGCACCGGACGGGCTGCTCGGACTGGGCTGGCATCGCGACTGGCCTGCCATCCGCCAGGCCTACTCCGGTCCCGGCTCCCCGTACTGGGCCACGAAAGGCATGCTGGGCCTCGCACTGCCCGCCGACCATCCCGTGTGGACGGACGTCGAGGAGCCGTTGCCGGTCGAGACCGGCGACGTGGCCCGTGTCGTTCCCACGCCGGGCTGGCTGGTTTCGGCGCGGCGGAGCGACGGCATCGTGGTCGTGCTCAACCACGGCACCGACCACGCCGTGCCCGGTGACCGCAGGTCGGACTCACCGCTCTACGCCAGGCTCGGCTATTCCACGGCCACGCTCCCGCCGCTGACCGGTCCCACCGTGGCGAACCCGCTCGACAACTCCGTGGTACTGCTCGACGAGCACGGCCTGGCGAGTCATCGCGCGGGATTCCTGACCTGCTACACGCTCGAACTGCCCGGCGGCGTACTGGCCGCCGCCTCCCGCGGCCCCGTGCGCTGGGTCGACACGAGCGAGGACCACTCACCTGATCACGGGTCAGGACGATCCGGCCCGGTGGTGCCCGGCCCGGTCATGACGGTCGTGTCGGTACTGCGCGACGGCATCGAGATCCGCCTGGTCCGCCTTGACACCCCCTCGCCCGCCGGCGTGCGTCTGCGGCTCGGCGGCTGGCCGGTGGCCGCCGACAGCGAACCGGTGACCCAGGTCGACCGCACCGCGGCGACCGCGCACGCGGGCGGCCTGCGCTCCGCGCTGCGCGGCCTGCGCGGCTTCGACACCGCCGAGGTCACCGTCGAGAAAGGCACTTCACCACTGGGCACCTGGACGGCCACCCCATCACTGTCCACAAAAGACATGCCGGTGACCGGCGCGGTGCTCGCCGCCGCGGTGGCACTCGACCGAGGCAGGCCGGACGCGCCGGACGTCGTGGTCGATCACGACGGCGACGAGGTCACCCTGACCTGGCCGGACGGCGCCCGCACGGTGGTCCCGCTCCCGGTCAACACGGATTCCGGCCGCGGCAGCCGGCCGGGGTCGTGAGTGTTTAGACCGGTTAGAACCGGCCGTACCACTCACGACTCGGCCTGGGTCACGTAGTCGGGCTCGCCGAACCACGAGTTGTGAAACTTACATCCCCGCGCGGAGTCGGACGCCGCGATTAGCGCCCTGCTCGAGCTCTTCGCTTGACGACGCCGGGAAATCCTGGTGCTGTCATACATATTCCCAATGGATTCGCTGTGTCCACTATGGACAAACGAAACCGGTGGCACGAGCCGCATCCCGCGTCTCGGAGAGGGTCGTGAGTGGTACGGCCGGTTC
>NZ_JBHWEB010000079.1:0-45812 GCF_042734395.1 Amycolatopsis sp. NPDC059657
ACCAAGTAAAAAAAATCCCAATGTGGCTTTCGTCAGATCTGCGCTGACGAAAGCCACATTGGCGTGCTGAAACCTGACGAATGCCGCATTGGGATTTTTTTCCCAGGAAAGCGCTGGTCAGATGGGGTCGTACCGCCCGCAACGCTCACGAGTCACTTAGCCCGTCGCGCGGAAGGTGCTTCGGTAGGCGCTGGGCGAGACGCCGAGGCTCGCCTGCAGGTGTTGCCGCAGCGAAGCGGCCGTTCCGAAACCCGAGTCGGCCGCGATCCGGTCCACCGGCAGATCCGTCTGCTCCAGCAGTTGCCGGGCGCGCTCGATTCGTTGCTGTGTAAGCCATTGCAGTGGCGAGACGCCCACCTCCTCGCGGAAGCGGCGAGTGAACGTCCGCGTGCTCATCGACTGCCGCGCGGCCAGTTCCTTCAGCGTCAACGGCCGGTGCAGCTGCTCGAGTGCCCACGCGCGGGCGTTGCCGGTGGTCGCGAACTGCGGTTCCGGCACCGGGCGCTGGATGAACTGCGCCTGCCCGCCCTCGCGGTGCGGGGACACGACCGTGCCGCGTGCGACGTCGTTGGCGATCGCCGAGCCGTGGTCGCAGCGGATCATGTGCAGGCAGAGGTCGATGCCCGAAGCCACGCCAGCCGACGTCAGCACGTCGCCCTCGTCGGTGTAGAGCACGCCGGGGTCGAGGTCGACGGCAGGGAACAGCGCGCGGAAGTCGTCGGCGGAACGCCAGTGCGTGGTCGCGCGGCGCCCGTCGAGCAGCCCGGCGGCGGCCAGCACGAACGCGCCGGTGCAGATCGACGCGATCCGCGTGCCCGGCCGGATCAGCGCGAGCGCGGCGGCGAGCGCGGGCCCGAGCTCGCCGTAGTACCGCGGCTCCTCGTCGTCGTGCGAGGCCGGGATGACGACCGTGTCGGCGGTCGCGAGCACCTCCGGGCCATGCGGGACGTTGATCGTGACGTCGGTGTCCGTCCGGATGGGACCGGGGGTGACGGCGCAGGTCAGGACCTCGTAGAGCGATTCGCCCCCGGCCTTGGCCTGGCTGAACAGGCGATGCACGATGCCCAGTTCGATGGGCAGCATCCCGTGCCGGACGAGCACGGCCACCCGATGACGCTCCATGGCCCGATTCTGGCACATATCGGCCATCAGGCCACAACGACTCAGGGGTGGTATCGCCGGCCCCAGCCGGCGATACCACCCCTGAATCCCCCAGTTCCCCCAAGCCGGCGGGCGTCGGCGCGGACGGTCAACCCCCGTTGACCGACCCCCTTGGTGCGCCGACGACCCGTGTCATTTGGTCCGGATGTACCGGAAAGGCTTGTACGCCTGCGACTTCCGCCCATGCGGGTAGTCGATCATGTGCAGCACCGTGCCCAGGCCGCCCACCTGCTCGTACCCCCAGAACCTGCTCCGGCGCCGGTTCGCCCACGCGCCGAAGAGGATCACGTGCCGCGTCAGGTTCGTGCCCTCGCAGCGCAGCAGCACATCACCCGGCGCAAGCTCAGCCTTGGCGATCTCGAACCCGGCCTTGGACAACCCCACGGTGTCCAAGCCGCCGTGCACGTTGCCCGCCTTGCCGGGGATCCCCCACGCCATCGAGATGTAGCCGGAGCAGTCGGTCCGGTAGACGCCGTGCTCGTTCTCGTGGAACGCGTACTGGCTGTACGGGACCGATGGCCGCAACCAGCTCGCCGCCCGCGCGATGATCTCGTCGCGGGTCGTCTGCTGGCCCAACCTCAGCAGTGACTTGTCCGGTGCGATGGCGACCATGTTCCCCTCGCTTCTGCTCACCTCGTTCGATGAGCAAAGCTTGGCCGACGCCGCCAGAGATCCCCTTCAGAGAATCGGGGGTCACCTATAAGTTCGCTATAGAGACGGCATTTCGCCAGGTCAACGGGGTATGCGCGGCCAGCTCGGCGAGTTCACGACCGCCGGTCGAAGCGAACAGCTCCAGTGCTTCCCGCCAAGGCGCCCGGCCATCCTCCACCGCGGCGGCGAGATCGCGCAAGGTCCGCGCGCGCCACAGCGGAAGATCGAGTTCGGTCCACTGGCCGAGCGCGACGCCCAGCAGCTCGCTCGCCCGCTCGAGTTCGCCGCGCGCCAGCGCCAGCTCGCCTGCGGTCCTGGTCATCAGTGCGACGCCGAACCGGTCACGGTGCTGCGCGCAGACTTCGAGGCACGAGTCGAGCAGCTCGGCGACGCCGTCGACCTCGCGCTGCCGGATACGGGCCTTCGCGAGCGACTGCCGCGCGTACGCGGCGCCGAGCGCGTCGCCGACATCGCACAGGATGATTTCGGCTTCCCTGCTCAGATCGACGGCCTCGCCGAGCTTGCCGTTCGCGCGGTGGCACAGGCTCAGCGCGCGCAACGCGAGCGCCTCCCCACGCCGGTCACCCAGCTCGCGGTACAGGGTCACGCATGTTTCGAACGAGCCGAAGGCCGCCGCCAGATCGCCGTGATCGCGGCTGATCGCTCCGGCGCCGTAGCTCGCGGCCGCGAGCACCGTGTCGTCGCCGATGCGCTCGGCGAGCTCCGCCGCCTGCCCGAGGTCGGCCAGCGCCTCGTCGAACTGCGCCAGATCCCGCCGCACGGTCCCGATCCCGACCAGCGCGACGGCCAGCGTCGCGTCGTCGCCGACGGTCACCGCGTACCGCTTCGCGAGCTGGAAATGATCGAGCGCGGTCGCGAAATCGTCCTTCTCGTAGAACAGCTGCCCGAGCCCGGCCAGCACGCTGGCCTCGGACCGCAGGTCACCGGACTTCCGCGCGGCGGCGAGCGCGACCTCGTGCGTGCGCTGCCAGCCGTCGAACTCGTTGCGCGCGGCGAACGGCGAGGAGAGCAGCGCGGTGATCAACGTGGTGGTGACCTCGTCGATGCCGAGTTCGTGCGCGCGCTCGACCGCCCGGACCACGGCCGCCGTCTCGGATTTCAGCCATTCCGTCGGGTTCTGCTCGGCTTCTTCGATGAGCCGGGGATCGGTCACGACCGTGGTCTCGACCTTCGGCCGCAGCCCGAGCGTCACGCGCGGCAGCCGTTTCGCGCCTGCTTCGACCAGCGCCATCCACGTCGCGAGCGCGCGGCTCAAGGCGGCCGCGACCAGCTCCGGCGACTCCGTTTCGGCTTGCTCGGCACCGAAAAGCTGGACCAGGTCATGGAAGCGGTACCGGACGCGGCCGAGCGGATCGATGCCGACCACGTCGAGCAGCCGCAGGTCGACGAGCCGTTCGACGATGTCTTCGGCGTCTTCGAGCGAGACCTCCAGCAGCGGCGCGGCCAGCCAGAGGCCGAAATCGGGCAGATCGAGCAGCGCGAGCAGGTGGAACGCGCGGCGATGACGCTCGTCCAGTTCCGCGTAGTTGAGCCGCAGGCTCGACCTGATCGCCAGGTCGCCGACGGCCAGCTCGTCCAGCCTGCGGCGCTCGTCGGACAACCGCGACGCGAGTGCGCGCAGCGGCCAGTGCGGCCTGGCGAGCAGCTTCGCCGCGGCGGCCCGGATGGCCAGCGGGACACCGCCGCAGAGCGAGACGATCGTGAGCGCCGCCTCCGGTTCGGCCGCGACGCGGGCGGGGCCGATGATCTTGCGCAGCATGTCGACCGCGGCTTCGGTGGAGAAGAAGCCGAGTTCGATCGGCGCGGTGCCTTCGAGCCCGGTCAGCCGCGAGCGGCTCGTGATGATCACCAGGCAGTGCGGGTCACCGGGCAGCAGCCGCCGGACCTGATGCTCGCCGCGTGCGTTGTCCAGCACGATGACGAGACGGCGGCCCGCGACCTTGCGGCGGTAGAGATCGACGCGGTCGTCGAGGGTGTCCGGCAGATCGCTGCCGCTGATGCCGAGCGCGCCTAGGAACCGGCCGAGCACCTCCTGCGCCTCGAGGTCGCGCTCCGAGCCGCGCAAGTCCGCGAAGAGCTGGCCGTCCGGGTAGTCGCCGCGCAGCAGATGCGCCGCGTGCACGGCGAGCGCGGACTTCCCGGCGCCACCGAAACCGGAGATCACCACGGTCGGCGTCGCGGTGCGAGTGTCCAAAGCAGACTGTCCCGCCAGCCGGAGCACGTCGCCGAGATGTTCGGCGCGGCCGGTGAAATCGCCGATGTCGGGCGGCAGGTGCCGGGGGACCACGTACTCGTCCTGCTGCCGGGGCGCCGGGACCTCCGACGGCGCGACCGGCTTCTTGACGGTCAGCGTCCCGTTGAGGATCTCAGTGTGCAGGTTCTTGAGCTTCTCGCCGGGTTCCATGCCCAGCTCGTCCTGGAGATGCCGGCGGCCGTCGCGGTAGACGGCGAGCGCGTCGGCGTGCCTGCCGGCTTCGTAGAGCGCGCGCATCAGGAGTCCGCGCGCCTCCTCACGCAGCGGGTTGGCGTTGACGAGCTGCGTGAGGCTCGCGGTGACCTCGCCGCCGCGCCCCAGTTCGAGCAGGCAGCGGGCGCGGCCTTCGGTGGCGCCGAGCCGGTCCTCGTCGAGCGCGTCGGCGCTGCTGCGGGCGAACGCGGTGTCGACGCCGCCGAACGCCGGGCCGCGCCACAGCCGCAGCGCCTGCTCGTAGCGCTCGTTCGCCTCCGTGTGGTCCCCGCGGCGCTCGGCTTGCCTGGCCTTGTCGATGAGCTGCTCGAAGGCTTCGAGGTCACAGTCGTCCGCGGTCACGTCGAGCAGGTAGCCGGGCGGGCGGGTGACGAGCGCCTCGGCATTGCCCGCCTCACCGAAAGCGCGTCTGAGCTGGGAGACGTAGGTGTGGACGAGCGCGGTGGCCGAGCGCGGCGGCGCGTCGTCCCAGATGAGCGCGATCAGCCGTTCGACGGAGACGACCTGCCGGGGCTGCAGGAGCAGGGCGGCGAGCAGCGCCTTCGGCTTCGGGCCGCCGAGCGGGACCGCGCGCTCGTCCGTTCTGAGCTCGATCGGGCCCAACGCCTGGATGCGCATTTTCGCTTCTCCCCAGAGGACTGTGCGCGGTGATTTTGGCACAGGTTTCAGGCCTGGAGGTACTTCAGCACCGCGAGCACGCGGCGATTGTCCCCCTCGGACTGGTGCAGTCCCAGCTTGCCGAAAATACTGGTCACGTGCTTTTCGACGGATCCCGCGGAGAGGAACAGTTTCGCGCAGATGGCCGCGTTCGACCGGCCCTCGGCCATCAGGTCGAGCACCTCGCGCTCGCGTGTGGTCAACCTGTCGAGTTCTCCGGTTTTACGCGTGGCTGAAAAGAGCTGGCTGACGACCTCGGGATCGAGCACGGTTTCGCCGTCGGCGACCCTTTTGAGCGCATCGAGGAAATCCGAAACCTCGGCGACGCGGTCCTTCAGCAGATAGCCGACCCCGCCTGCCCGGTCGGCGAGCAGCTCTGCGGCGTACCGGGTCTCGACGTACTGGGAGAACAGCAAGACGGCCTGGCCCGGCTGCTCTTTGCGGAGCGCGATGGCGGCGCGCAGGCCCTCGTCGGTGTGCGTCGGCGGCATCCGGATATCCACAATGGACACATCGGGCGCGTGCGTCTTGACGGCCTGTTCGAGCGCGGCCGCGTCCTTGACGGCGGCGACCACCTCATGCCCGCGCAGAGTCAGCAGCTCGGCCAGTCCGTGGCGCAGGATGGTGGAGTCTTCCGCGATCACGACCCGCACTGCCTTACCCCCTTGGTGACTTCACCACTTTAGCCAGTCAGGGGGATCGATGCGGTCACCATGGTGGGCCCGCCGGGCGGGCTGGAGACGTCCAGCGTGCCGTCGACGGCACGCAGCCGTTCGGTGATCCCGGCCAGCCCGCCGCCGGGCGTGATCCTGGCACCGCCGAGGCCTTGGTCGGAGACGGTGACTTCGAGCGTGTCGGTCGCTCTGACCTGCAGATGTATGCCGCTGGGAGCGTGCTTGGCCGCATTGGTGAGCAGCTCGGCCGCGGTGAAGTAGGCGATCGTCTCCAGCGACGGCGGCGGCCGCCGCCCGACGTCGACGTCCAGTTCGACGTCCACCCCGATCGTGGTGACCAAAGTGGACAGAGCGACGTCCAGCCCGGCGTCGAGCGCAGGCGGGTGGATGCCCCTGGCGAGGTCGCGGAGTTCGATGAGCGCCTGCTTGGCGTTGGCGTGCGCGGTGGTGACCAGCTGCCGCAGCTGGGTGACATCGGGGCTGGCCTCGTTCAGCTCGTCCTTGGCGATCCCGAGCTTCATCGCGAGCGCGACCAGCTGCGCCTGCGCCCCGTCGTGCAGATCGCGCTCGATCCGCCGCAGCTTGACGTCGGCGTCCTCGACGGCCGCGGCCCGGCTGACCTCCAGGTCACGCACCCGTTCGGTCAGTGTCTTCGGCCCGAGCAGTCCGCGCACCAGCAGCTTGTCGACCCCGACCATCAGCCTGATCACCCACGGCAGCGCGATGAGGATGGCCGCCCCCAGCAGCGCGAGCGGGAAGCTCAGCAACCACGTGTCGGTCCGGATGCGGAACATCGGCATCTCCCGGCCACCCGTGGTGTGCCAGAAGAACGGGTACAGCACGGTCGCGACCCCGCCCACGATCATCCAGGCGGTCACCAGCAGCTCGGCGGCCGCGACCGGCACCCGCAGCACCAGGTAGGCGACGGCCCGCCACGCGATCGGATCCCCGATCCGCGCCTTCATCCACTTCCCGAGCCCCGGCTCCATCGGCCGTGACGCGGGCACCCCCACCTTCACGCCGAGCAGCCTCGCCGCCAGCCGCCGATGCATCCCACCCAGCGCCCGCACGAACACCAGCACACCCGACAGCAGCATCAACCCCACGAAAAGCGGTGAGACCACCACCCCGACCGCCAGCCCGGCGACCACCAGCACCAGGCACACGGCGGCCAGCGGAACTCCGGCCAGCACCCACCCCAGCTCAGCCCGAAACCGCCGCCGTCCGATCTCCCCGACGACCAGCCGAACCCCAGGATGCACCCGCTTCACACCCTCACCCTGCCTCCCCGGACCCACCCCCGCCCACCGGGTTTTCCCCCGCAGATCGCGGACACGCGTGCACAGAAAGCGGACACGCGTGCACAGAAAGCAAGTTACGTGACTTGCTCGCTGTGCACGCGTGTCCGCGATCCCTGCACGCGCGTCCGCGATCCGGGTACGGGGTCAGGGGTCGAGTTTTTCGGGGGTGGTGTCGTTGCGGGCACGGGTGGAGGCTTCGCGCATTTCGATCACGTCGGTGATCCAGTCGCCGGTTTCGCGGGCGACGTCGCGGACGGCGCCGGTGATGATCGTCGCTATCCGGCCGATGTGCGTGGCCGCCGACTCGGTGATCTCCTGGATCGTGTCCTTGGTGCTCTCGAACTGGCCGACCATAGTTCGTTCCTAAGCCGCTCGGAGTGTGCTGGCGGACTCCACGGTACTGGGCCGAGCCGGTTCCCCGCCCGGCAAAGCCAGCTTGACGATCTTGCGGGCGACCGAGAGCAGCTGCTTGTGCAGGGGGCCGGTGTTGTACGGCAGGCCGTACTTCTCGCAGATCGCGCGCACCTCACCGGCGATTTCCGGGTAGCGGCGCGCGGGGATGTCCGGGAACAGGTGGTGCTCGATCTGGTGCGAGAGGTTCCCGCTCATGATGTGGAACAGCTTCCCGCCGGTGATGTTCGCCGACCCGAGTATCTGCCGCAGGTACCACTGCCCGCGTGTCTCGGAAGCGGTCTCCTCCTCGGTGAAGCTCTCGACGTCCGCGGGGAAGTGGCCGCAGAAGATGATCGAGAACGACCACAGGTTGCGCACCAGGTTCGCGGTCGCGTTGCCGAGGAACGTCAGCGGCGCCATCGGCCCGGTGAGCAGCGGGAACAGCACGTAGTCCTTGCCGACCTGACGCGCGGCCTTGCGGACCATCCGGCCGGAGACCTCCTTGGTCTCGGCCCAGGTGCGCTCGCCCTTGACGATCCGGTCGAACTCGAGGTCGTGCAGCATCACGCCCCACTGGAACATGAACGCCAGCATCACCGCGTACACCGGGTTGCCCAGGTAGTACGGGTGCCACTTCTGCGCCGGGTCCAGCCGCAGGATGCCGTAACCGATGTCGCGGTCCTTGTCGAGGATGTTCGTGTACGTGTGGTGCATGTAATTGTGCGAATGCCGCCAGTTCTCGGCGGGCGCGACGTTGTCCCATTCGAACTTCTGCGAGCTCAGCGCCGGGTCACGCGTCCAGTCGTACTGGCCGTGCATGACGTTGTGGCCGATCTCCATGTTGTCCAGGATCTTCGACACCGAAAGCGCCGCGACACCCGCGAACCAAGCCGGCGGGAAGAAACCCGCGAAAAGCAGCGCGCGGCCCGTGACCTCCAGCGAACGCTGGGCCTTGATGACGGTATGGATGTAGTCGACGTCCTCCTGGCCGAGCGAAGCGACGACCCGCTGGCGGATCGCATCCAATTCGGCGCCGAATTCCTCGACCTGTGCCGGGGTGAGCCGGTCTTGCAAGCCGGTCATGAAAAGTCTCCTTAAGCGTTGATCTCGACGTCTCCGACGGGGACGGAAATGCACAGCTGGATTTCTTCGTTCTCTTCTTCGGAAAGCTCGCCCGTTTTGGCGTTGCGCACGCAGCCGGAGGTTTTGACCTTCGTGCACGAGAAGCAGATCCCCATGCGACATCCGTGCTCCGGGCTCAGCCCGGCCGCCTCGGCCTGCTCCAGCAGCGGCTTGCCGGAGTTCGCGAACTCCTTGCCGCTGTGGGCGAACCGCACCTGGCCCTCGGCTGACGCGGTGTCGAACACCAGCGTCGGCGGGGTGAACTCCTCGGTGTGCAGGTGTTCACTCAAGCCTTCATCGGCGTACATCGCGCGCACCGAGTCCATCAACGGCTTGGGTCCGCACAGGAACGTCTCGGCGTCACGGAACCACGGCGCGGCCTTCTCCAGATGCTCCATGGAGAAGAATCCGTGCAGGTCGGCGCCGGATCCGCTGGTGTACGCGAGCATGGTGTGCTCGCCCGCGTAGAGGACATCGCCGGCGTCGTTCGCGTAGTGCAGGAACGCGAGCTCACCCGAATAGCCCTCGTCGCGCAGCGTCTGGAACATCGACCGCACCGGCGTGATGCCGCTGCCGCCACTGATCAGCACGATCCGCGAAGGACGCGGCGCCGGCATCGTGAAAGCACCGTCCGGTTCGGACAGTCCGAGCGTCATGCCGGGCCGCGCGTTGTCGTGCAGGAACCCGGAAACGAGCCCGTCGCGCTTGATCGTGAGTTCCAGCAGGCCACGGGTGTGCTCTGAACAGGCAGGGGAGTAGCACCGGGTGCGCCGCACCCCGTCGATGTCGACCGTGATCCGCACGTACTGCCCGGCGGTGAACCCGCGCCACGCCCGGCTGGGGCGGATCGCGAGCGTCACGGTGTCGGCGGTCTGCCGCCTGACCTCCCGGATCTCGCCGCGGATCTCGCGGCGCACCAGCATCGGGTTGACGAGCTCGAGGTAGCGGTCCATGCCGTGCGGGGTGAGCAGCGCCTCGGCGACCGAGGCGAGCGAACGGAGCGCTGGCATGCTTCCCTCCCGAGATTGAGTGAACAGTCGTACACTGAATAGTGCACCGCGTCCGAACCGCGCTGTCAACTGGAAGGACCTGTGATGTGGTCGATACCGTGAACACCGTGACCGAGCCGGTGACCCGCCAAGAGCGCAAGCAGCGCACCCGTCAGTCCCTGCTGGACGCGGCATGGGAACTGCTGGCGGTCCGCAGTTTCGACGCGCTCAGCCTGCGTGAGGTGGCGAAAGGCGCCGGCATCGTGCCGACCGCCTTCTACCGCCATTTCTCGTCTATGGAAGAACTCGGCGTCACACTGGTGGAGCAGTCGATGCGCACGCTGCGCGGCATGATCCGCGCTGCACGCGCCAAGCCGACCCAGCCCAGCCGGATGATCCGGGCATCCGTGCACACGCTCTACGAGCACGTGCGCGCGCACGAGGACCACTTCCGGTTCCTCACCCGCGAGCGGTACGGCGGCAACGAGCAGGTCGCCCGCGCGATCGCGGTCGAGCTGAAGCTGTTCTCCAGCGAGCTCGCCATCGACCTCGTCCGGCTCGACGGACTGCGCGAATGGAACACCGACGACCTGCACATGATGGCGGACCTGATCGTCGTCGCGATGCTCGCGACCGTCCTCGAACTACTCGAGGCGCGCCCGCGCGACCAACAGACCGACAACGCGATCAAACTGGTCGCCGAGAAGCGGCTTCGGCTGATCTTCCTGGGGGTTCCGCACTGGCGGAGTTCGTAACCAGCATCTCTTGACCGGTCAACAGGGGCTCCCTGACCTCATATTTAGGGGTCTCAAGCCGATGAACAGGGACCTTGGAACGTGGGAAGCACCCCGTGACCGTGGTACAAACTCCCGGTGATCGCGCCCATCGGGGCAGATCTTCAGTGCCGAGGAGGTCGCGGAGTGGCCGAAACCGAGCAGCTCACGGTCGGCGTCGTGAAGGAGTCCAGGCCCGGCGAACGCCGGGTCTCGCTCGTGCCCAAACTGATCGAACGCCTCACGAAGAGAGGCTTGCGGATCGTCGTCGAATCCGGGGCGGGCGAAGGCGCCTATCTCGCCGATTCCGTCTTCGAAGAAGCAGGCGCCGTCATCGGTGACGCCTGGGGCGCGGATGTCGTGCTCAAGGTCGCGCCGCCGACCGCGGACGAGGTCGCGAAACTCAAGACCGGAACGCTCCTGATCGGATTCCTGAATCCCAGGTCCGATCCGGACGGCATCACCGCGCTGGAAAAGGCGGGGGTGCGCGCGTTCGCCGTCGAAGCCATTCCCCGTATTTCCCGCGCGCAGGCGATGGACGCGCTTTCGTCGCAAAGCGGTGTCGCGGGTTATCGCGCGGTACTGCTGGCCGCCGAGAAACTGCCGCGGTTCTTCCCGATGCTCACCACCGCGGCAGGCACCGTCCCGCCCGCGAAGGTGCTCGTATTGGGCGCCGGTGTCGCCGGGTTGCAGGCGCTGGCGACGGCGAAACGGCTCGGCGCGCAGACCACCGGCTACGATGTGCGCCCCGAGGTGGGCGAGCAGGTCAAGTCGCTCGGCGCGAAGTTCCTGGAACTCGGCATCGAGGCCGCCGGCGAGGGCGGGTACGCCCGCGAGCTCACCGAGGACGAACGCGCCGAGCAGCAGCGCAGGCTCACCGACGCGATCACGAAGTTCGACGTCGTGATCACCACCGCGCTGGTGCCCGGCCGCAAGGCGCCGACGCTCGTCACGGCCGAAGCGGTCAAGGGCATGCCTGCCGGCGCGGTCGTCGTCGACCTCGCCGGCGAGTCCGGCGGCAACTGCGAACTCACCAAGCCGGGCGAGGACGTCGTCGAGTACGACGTCACCATCACGTCTCCGCTCAACCTGCCCGCCGAGATGCCCGCGCACGCCAGCGAGCTCTACGCGCGCAACGTGACCGAACTGCTGGAGCTCATCGTCGACAAAGAGGGCAAGCTCGCGCTCGACTTCTCCGACGAGATCGTCGCCGGAGCCTGCGTGGCCGGGAAGGGAGCGGAGTAATGCTGGTGCAGAGCCTGGCCATCCTGGTGCTGGCCGGATTCGTGGGTTTCACGGTGATCTCCAAGGTGCCCAACACCTTGCACACCCCGCTGATGTCGGGCACGAACGCCATCCACGGCATCGTGCTGCTCGGCGGGCTGGTGGTGCTCGGCCTCTCGGCTGACGGCGTGCTCAACAAGATCCTGCTGGTGATCGCCATCGCGTTCGGCACGATCAACGTGGTCGGCGGGTTCCTGGTCACCGACCGGATGCTGTCGATGTTCAAGGACAAGAAGAAAGAGGGAGCCGACTCATGACGAGTTTCATCGCTGTCCTCTACATCATCTCGTTCGCCTTGTTCATCTACGGCCTGATGGGCCTGACCGGTCCGCGCACGGCCGTCCGCGGCAACTGGATCGCCGCCGTCGGCATGGGCATCGCGGTGATCGCGACGCTGCTGACGCCGGGCATGAGCAACTGGGTACTCATCATTTTGGGCGTCGCGATCGGCACCGTGGTCGGCGTCCCGTCGGCACGCAAGGTCAAGATGACCGCGATGCCGCAGATGGTGGCGTTGTTCAACGGCGTGGGCGGCGGCGCGGTCGCGCTCATCGCCTGGGTCGAGTTCCGGTCCTCCGAGGGCTACGCGCACGAGCCGAAGTACGTGGCCATCGCGTCGCTGTTTTCGGCGATCGTCGGTTCCATTTCGTTCTGGGGCTCGAACATCGCCTTCGGCAAGCTGCAGGAGCTGATCTCCGGCCGCCCGATCAGCCTGGGCAAGCTCCAGCAGCCGATCAACGCGCTGCTGCTGCTCGTCGCGCTGGGCTGCGCTGTCACCATCGGCTTCGGCGGCGACAGCGAGCTGCTGATCGTCGGCCTGCTGATCGCGGCGGGCGTGCTGGGTGTCACCTCGGTGCTGCCGATCGGTGGCGCGGACATGCCGGTGGTCATCTCGCTGCTCAACGCCCTCACCGGGCTTTCGGCCGCCGCGATGGGCCTCGCGCTGAACAACACCGCGCTGATCGTCGCGGGCATGATCGTCGGCGCGTCCGGTTCGATCCTGACCAATCTGATGGCCAAGGCGATGAACCGGTCCATCCCGGCGATCGTCGCCGGCGGGTTCGGCGGGGGCTCGTCGGTCGCCAGCAACCGGTCCACGGAGGAACGCCCGGTCCGCAGCACCAGCGCGTCCGACACGGCCATCCAGATGGCCTACGCGAACAAGGTCGTGGTCGTGCCCGGGTACGGCATGGCCGTCGCGCAGGCGCAGCACCAGGTCCGCGAGATGGCGAAGCTGCTGGAAGCCAAGGGGATCACGGTCGCCTACGCGATCCACCCCGTGGCGGGCCGCATGCCTGGGCACATGAACGTGCTGCTCGCCGAGGCCGACGTGCCTTACGAGCAGCTCAAGGAAATGGACGAGATCAACTCCGAGTTCGCCCAGACCGACGTCGCGCTGGTGATCGGCGCGAACGACGTCACGAACCCGGCCGCCGAGACCGACCCCGGCTCGCCGATCTACGGCATGCCGATCCTCAAGGTCAACCACAGCCGGTCGGTGATCGTCCTGAAACGCTCGATGAGCTCGGGCTTCGCCGGTATCGACAACGATCTGTTCTACGATCCGAAGACCAGCATGCTCTTCGGCGACGCGAAGTCTTCGGTGGGCGACATCGTGGAGGAACTCAAAGCACTGTGACAGCGGGCGACATCAGCGCGGGGTCTTCGGATCCTGCCGAAAACCTCGCGCTGGATGAAGCTCTGCTGCGCGCCGCGCCTGCCGGGCCGCTGATCTGGATCTGGCGTAACCCGGCTTGCGTGGTCGTCGGGCGCGGGCAGAAGGTGCATCGCGAGGTGCGCACGGACGTCTGCGCCCAGGACGGGATTCCCGTGCTGCGGCGGGCCAGTGGCGGCGGCACGGTTTTTCACGATGACGGGAATTTGAACGTCACACTGGTGCTGCCCGACGCCGGTGAACGCCCGTTGGAAGCCATCGGCGAACTCATGAGCGGCGCGGTGTCGGAGCTGGGGCTGCCGCCCCGCCTCGGCGATCGCGGCCTGTTCATCGGCGAGGCGAAACTGTGCGGGTTCGCGGTTTTCCGCACCAAGACGGGACTGCTCGCGCATTCGACGCTGCTGGTGCACACGGCGGCCGAACGCGTCGGCCGGTATCTGACCGGGCCGCCGCCGGACCCGAAGCCGCTGGACTCCCACCGCAGTCAGGTCGCGTCGCTGGCCGAACACGGCTTACGGGTGGGTATTCGCGAGGCGTCGGCCGCTGTTCGCGTCGCGGCCGCCCGGCAGTTCGACGGGCTGGCCGCGCGGCCGCCCAGCGCCGGGGAACGGGACTGGCAGCGCCGTCTGCTCGACTCGCGCTACCGGTTCCCGGATTGGCACGCCGACGGGCGCCAGAAGTCCTAGTGACCCCAGAACGCCGAAAGGGCCGCCCAGGGAACCGGTGAGTTCCCTGGGCGGCCCTTTTTCGCGTCTTATTGCGCGGCCGAGAACTTGACCGGCGGAGCCTTGCGGATCGTGCGGGTGGTCTTCGCCACCGGCTTGTCAGCCACGGGCTTCGCCGTCGTCTTGGCCGGAGCCTTGGCGGCGGCTGGCTTGGCGGGAGCCTTGGCGGCGGCGGGCTTCGTCGCGGTGGTGCGTGCGGCGGGCTTCACCGCGGTCTTGGCGGCGGGCTTCGCCGCGGCTTTGGCCGCCGGCTTGGCCACGGTCGCCTTCGCGGCGGGCTTCGCGGGCGCCGCCTTCTTGGTGACCGGCTTGGCCGCTGCCTTCGCCGGGGCCGCCTTCTTGGCCGCCGGCGCCGGAGCTGCCTTGGCCGTCCTGGTGGTTTTGGCGCGCGTGGCGGTCGCCTTGACCGGCGCGGCCTTGGCCGGGGTCTTGGCGGCGGCACGCTTCGGCGTCGCCTTCACCGGAGCGGCTTTCACCGGAGCGGCTTTCGCCGGGGCGGCCTTCTTCGCGACCGCGGTTTTCGCCGCGGCGGCGGCCTTCGGGGCCGCCTTCTTCCTGGCCGCCTTCGGCTGCGCGATGATCCGCGGCGCGCGCTTGCGGCCGCCGGTGCGGCGGCCGTTCGTCACGTAGGCGTCGAAGATCTCGCGCAGGTTTCCGGCGTTCTCAGCGGAAAGGTCGATGTCGTACTCGATCCCGTCCAACGCGAAGCTGACCGTTTCCTCGGCGGGGTCGCCGTTGAGGTCGTCCAGCAAGTGCACAGCAGTGTTCTGGGCCACGAAAACTCCCGGGGTGCTCGATCGAAGTCTGACTCTGCTGCAACCGGCCGTCGCCGAGTTCTCCAGCTCGCACCGAGGATACCGTTGGGTTGCGCGAACGTGCGCGGTGGTGTGGATTGAAAGCATGTCCGTACAGACTTTTGACGTAGTGGTGATCGGCGCGGGGCCCGTCGGCGAGAACGCGGCGGCCAGGGCGGTGCGGGGCGGGCTGACCGCGGCGCTCGTGGAAAAGGAACGTTTCGGTGGTGAATGTTCCTATTGGGCGTGCATCCCGAGCAAGGCGTTGCTGCGTCCGGGAAACGCGCTGGCCGCCGCGAAACGCCTGCCAGGCGTCCCGGTGGGCGACGCGCTCGACGCCGAGGCCGTGTTCGCCAGGCGGGACTGGTTCACGTCCAAAGGGGACGACACCGGCCAGTTCGACTGGGCGCGGGGAGCGGGTATCGAGGCGATCCGCGGCGAAGCGAAGATCACCGGGGTCAAGGAGGTCACCGTCGGCGAGCGGGTGCTCGTGGCGCGGCACGCGGTGATCGTCTGCACGGGCAGCGTTCCGGTGACCCCGCCGATCCCGGGGCTCGACGAGATTCCCGTGTGGGGTTCCCGTGAAGCGACTTCGGCGAGCGAGGTGCCTCGCAGGCTCGCGGTGCTCGGCGGCGGCGTGGTCGGCGTCGAGATGGCGCAGGCGTGGGCGCGGCTCGGCGCGAAGGTCGACCTCATCCTCACTGGGGCAAGGCCTTTGCCGAGGCTGCCCGAGTTCGCCGGTAACGCCGTTGCGGACGGGCTGCGCGCGGACGGCGTCACCGTGCACACCGGCTCCGGGCTGGAGCGTGCGTCCCTAGTGGACGGTGCGGCGAAGCTCGAGCTGCGCGGCGGCGTCGAGCTGACCGCCGACAAGCTGCTCGTCGCGACCGGGCGGCGTCCCGCCACCGAGAACCTCGGCGTCGAGTCGATCGGACTGACGCCCGGCAAGCCGCTGACCGTCGACGACGCGGGCCGAGTGTCCGAAGTGGACGGAGGCTGGCTGTTCGCGGCCGGCGACGTCACCGGCCGCGCACCGGTGACCCACCAGGGCAAATACGCGGCCCGCGCGGCTGGCGACGCCGTCGCGGCGCTGGCCCGAGGCGAGTCGGTCAAGCCGGAGCCGTGGAGCGCGTACGCCGCGACCGCCGACCATCACGCGGTGCCCCAGGTGATCTTCACCGACCCGGAGGTGGCCTCGGTCGGCCTCACCGCCGCCCGCGAGGGCAAGCCGGACCGCGTGGTCGAAATCGACATCGCCGTCGCGGGCTCGTCACTGCACGCGGACAACTTCACCGGCAAGGCCTCGATGGTCGTCGACACCGAGCGCGACGTACTGCTCGGCGTCACCTTCGCCGGCCAGGACGTCGCCGAACTCCTGCACGCGGCCACGATCGCGATCGTCGGCGAGGTCCCGCTGCACCGACTCTGGCACGCGGTACCCGCCTTCCCGACCATGAGCGAGGTCTGGCTCCGCCTCCTCGAGGAATACGGCCTCTGACCTGGGAAAAAAATCCCAATGCGGCATTGGTCAGGTTTGAGCACGCCAATGTGGCTTTCGTCAGCCGAAAACTGACGAAAGCCACATTGGGATTTTTTTCAGAGGTTGATGGGGAGGTCGAGGGCGGCTTTGGCGGCGCGCTGGAGGCCTGGGTCGTCCGGTGTGGACGGTCCGGGGAGCCAGGCGACCAGCACCAGGCGGACCGAGGTGCCGTTGAGTGAGCTGGCGTAGGCGGCGCCGTCGAATTTCGGGACCTCGCCGGTCCATTTGCCGGTTTCGGTGGCGAGGTCGAGTATTCCGCCGCCGCCGGGGGTGTCGGCGACCGCTTTGAAATCGGCCGCCTGCTGCGCGTCGGGGAATTCGATGATGCCGACGGTCGCGGCGGCCTGCCTGCCGTCGATGTTCGCCGCGAAACTGCCGCGCTTGACCGCTGTACAACTGGTGCGGCCCAAGCTCGCCTGCACATCGCCGAAAGCGTGCGACGCGCATTTCTGGTCGGCGGCGGCGTCCTGCGGGGTGAACTGGAGGCTCTCGATCGGGCGGCTGCTCGACGGCGGCGCGACGGTCTTCGTGGGGGACGGGGACGCCTTCGGGGGCGGCGGGGTCTCGTTGTCACCGCTGGCGACGAGGATCGCGGCGATCAGCAGCACGGCCAGCATCCCGATCGCGCCGATCGGCAGCCAGCGGACGAGCGACGGTCTCGGCTTGGCGGCCGGGGGAGGAGCGACCGGCGGCGTGGCGGCAGGCTGCGGTCTGACCTCCTGTCTGACCTGAGGCTGCGGCTGAACCTGGGGCTGAACCCGAACCTGAGGCTTCGGCGGGGATTGAGGCGCGGGCAGCGGAGGAGCCGCGGCCACCGAAACCCGCTGCTTGCCGGGATGTTCGGCCGGAACCGTCGGGCTCAGCGAGATCAGCGGGTTCAGGTGCACCACGGTCGGCTCGTCGGCGTGCTCGGCGAACCCTTCCCCGAGCAGCAATTCGTCCGGCAGCCGCGGCGTGTTGGCCGCGACCGTCTTCAAGACGTCGCGTGCCTGCTGCGCGGACATCGCGCGCGGCGAGTCGGCCAGCGAAACCGTGGCGGCGTGCATGCTCGTCGGCGTCGGATGCAGCACCCGCGTGCGCCCGGCGAGATCGGCGGCAGGCTGGTCGACGGCCTCGACGTACGGCCCGACCGCGATCACGGTGCTCAGCGGCGGCACGTCCGGATGGGCCTCGGCGAGCTGGACGGCGACCGCCTTCGCCATGGCGAGCGCCCGCGTCGCCGGATTGACCTCGTTCTCGGCGCCGACGAGCGGCCAGCCGTCGGCCTGCCACGCGCCTTCGAGCGGCGCCTCCAGCTTGAGCGCCGGGTCCGGCAGGTCGACGCCGATGATCATCAGGATTCCGCGTGGCAGCACGACGAACGCGTCGACCACCCGCTCGTCGCCGAACGGCTTGATACCGGCCAGCGCGATACCGCCGACGACCGTGCTCCCCCGCCCGAGCGAGGCCAGTGCCGCGCGGATGTCCTCGGCCACCCGCGACGGCTGTGGCGCGAGACGAACCAGCCGCACGTCGCATCCTCCCCGTTTTTGTCGACACCGCCAGTTCACCACGCTAGCGTGCTGGACACGCGCACCGGGGCAGGACGGCACGAACCGTCGGGTGACCTAAGTGGACACTCACCCTTTCCCGCTGGGTGAAAACGTCCGCTCATCGGTGGCACGGAACCCAAGTGACCGCCCGAAACAGTCCAACAGTGTAGTGACTCTTGTGGTGACGCGTCCGGTCATCTGATGTGCAACTTGCGCGCCGCGCTTCCCATTCGGGTGTGACTTGTGGGTTTCGTGTGGCCAAAGAGCATGTCTGGGGTGCAGAATGTGGTAGTCGTGCCGAAGACGTGCAACGAGTGAACCGGCAGCCGGGCTCGCGAGGTCGTAGGGGAAGACGCATCTCGTCGAGTAGCGGAGGTCAGCAGTGAGCACCCGTGGCAACACCCGAGGCATGGTGTACGTCCACTCGTCGCCGTCTGCGGTATGTCCGCACGTCGAGTGGGCACTTTCGGGCACCCTTGGCGCCCGGGTCGACCTGAAGTGGACGGCACAGCCGGCCAGTCCCGGTCAACTGCGCGCCGAGTGTGGCTGGCGTGCGCCTTCGGGCACCGGCGCGAAGCTGGCGTCCGCGCTGAAGGCGTGGCCGATGGTCCGTTTCGAAGTCACCGAGGAGCCGAGCGCCGGCGTGGACGGCGAGCGGTTCTGTTTCGCGCCCGGACTGGGCCTGTGGCATGGGCGGACGAGCGCCAACGGCGACATCGTCGTGGGTGAGGACCAGCTGCGTTCGCTGGTCGCGCGCAGCCGCGCCGGTGAGCACCTGGCGCACAAGCTCGACGAGCTGCTGGGCGCGAACTGGGACGAGGCACTCGAGCCGTTCCGGCACGCCGGCGACGGCGCGCCCGTCACCTGGCTCCACCAGGTCGGGTAAACCTGTTCGCTAGGGTGGCCGCGTGACGACCACCTCCACCCAGCGCTGGCTCATCCCCGCACTCATCGTGGTGGTCTCGTTGACGGTCGGCGGCGGCCTGCTCGCCCGCGAGCTCTACAGCCCGCCGACCGTGGCCCCGATCGTCCCCGGCGTGCTGCCGACGTCGGGTTCGCTGACGCCGGAGGAGCAGCCGGGCAGTGATGAGGTCTTCATGACCGCGGACGCGGCCGCCCATCCCGACGGCGTCGATGTGCGTGGCGCGCTGCAGAGCTACTTCCGCTCGATCAACCAGAAGAACTACGACCTCTGGGCCAGCGTGGCCAGCGCCAAGCGGCTGGGCAAGAAGCCCAGGGACTCCTGGCTGGACGACTACAAGACGACCAAGGACGGCAGCATCCTCGTCTACCGGATCGAAGCGCCGGTCGGCTCGCTGCGGGTGCTGGTCGGGTTCACGAGCACGCAGGCCGTCGAATTGGCGCCTGCCGACCTCATGGAGCCCTGTATCCGCTGGCGGGTGGTGCTGCCGATGGTCAACGAGAACGGCACGTGGAAGATCGACGAGGCCGAAGGGTCGACGCCGGAAAAGGAAAAGTGCTGACAAACGAAACGCGGTGACACCCGAAGTGGATGCCACCGCGTTTTCGCAGCTGTATATCAGGCGGGAACGAACGCCAGCGCCACGTTGTGGCCACCGAAGCCGAACGAGTCGCTGACCGCGGCCTTGAGGTCCACCTTGCGCGGCTCGCCGGAGACGACCTCCTGCACGACACCGGGGTCCTGGTTCTCCAGGTTCAGTGTCGCCGGGATGACGCCTTCCTTGATCGACAGCACGGTCGCGATGGCCTCGACCGCGCCCGCGGCGCCGAGCAGGTGGCCCAGGTTGCCCTTGGGCGCGCTCAGCAGCGGGTGCTCGCCGATGGCCTTGCGGATCGCCACCGTCTCGCCGACGTCGCCCGCCGGGGTGGAGGTGGCGTGCGCGTTGACGTGCCCGACGTCCTTGGGGTCGAGGCCCGCGGTGCGCAGTGCCGCGCTGATCGCCTTGGCCTGTCCCGTTCCCTCGGGGTCGGGACCGGTGATGTGGTACGAGTCGGCACTGGTGCCGATCCCGGCCAGCCGTCCGTGGATGGTCGCGCCACGCGCCCTCGCGTAGTCACCGCGCTCCAGCACCATGACCCCGGCGCCCTCACCGAGCACGAAGCCGTCGCGGTTGATGTCCCACGGGCGCGACGCGCGCTCGGGGTCGTCGTTGCGGGTGCTCATGGTCCTGGCCTGTGCGAACCCGGCCATGGTGATCGCGGCGATCGCGGCCTCCGCGCCACCGGCGACGACCACGTCGGCCTCGCCGAGCGTGATCATCCGCCAGGCCCAGGCGAGTGCCTCGGCGCCGGACGCGCACGCCGAAACGGGCGCGTGCACCCCGGCGCGTGCCTTGAGCTCCAGCCCCACGTGCGCGGCCGGGCCGTTCGGCATCAGCATCGGGACCGTCAGCGGCGAAACCTTGCGCAGGCCCTGCGTCTCCAGGATGTCGTCCTGGTCGAGCAGGGTGTTCGCGCCACCGATGCCGGTGCCGATGATCACCGCGAGCCGGTCGGGGTCGACCGAGTCCTCGCTGTGGCCGGCGTGCGCCCACGCTTCGCGGGACGCGATGATCGCGACCTGCTCGCTGCGGTCGAGCCGTCGTGCCTGTACCCGCGGCAGCACCTCGGTGGGTTCCACCGCGAGCCTGGAAGCGATCTTCACCGGCAGGCCGAATCGTTCGACCCAGTCGGCCTTCAGCGTCTTCACACCGCTGCGGCCGGCCAGCAATCCGTCCCATGTGGACGCGACGTCACCGCCGAGTGGCGTGGTGGCGCCGAACCCGGTGATTACGACGTCGTTCTTGCTCATGGGTTTCTCCCCGAGGTTGGCGCTTGGGAAACGTCTTACTTGAGGTTGGCGGAGACGTAGTTCACCGCGTCGCCGACGGTCTTCAGGTTGGCCAGCTCGTCGTCCGGGATCTTGACGCCGAACTTGTCCTCGGCCTGGACGGCGATCTCGACCATGGACAGCGAGTCGATGTCGAGGTCGTCCACGAAGGACTTCTCGGCGGTGACGTCGTCCTGCGAGACACCGGCGACCTCTTCGACGATCTCGGCGAGGCCCGCGAGGATTTCGGTGTTGTCAGCCATGGGTGTTCCCTTTCATAGATGTTCTTGATTGGTCTGTCCCCGGCCGCGGTGGTGCGGCAGGGGAAAGTGTTATCACGGGCAGATGAACGCTTGGCCCGCGTAGGACAGCCCCGCGCCGAAGCCGACGGCCAGCACGACGTCACCGGGCTTGGCGGTGCCCGCCTTGCGCATGTGGTCGAGCGCCAGCGGGATCGAGGCCGACGAGGTGTTGCCCGAGTACTTGATGTCGTCGGCGACGACCATCTCCTCGCGGGCGCCCAGCTTGCGCAGGCGCTTCGCGATGGCGTCGACGATGCGCAGGTTGGCCTGGTGCGGGATCAGCACGTCCACATCGGACGGCTCGAGGCCCGCGAGTTCCAGCGCCTGCACGGCGATCGGCGCGATCTGCGTGGTCGCCCACCGGAAGACCGACTGGCCCTCCTGGTAGATCCACTTGCCGTCGCGCAGGTAGATCGTGTCGACCAGGTCGCCGGCGCTGCCCCAGGCGACCGGGCCGATGCCCGGCGTCTCGGAGCCGCCGACCAGCGCGGCGCCCGCGCCGTCGGCGAAGATGATCGCGTTCGCGCGGTCGGTCGGGTCGACGGAGTCGGTGAGCTTCTCCGCGCCGATGACCAGCACCTTGTCCGACGAACCGGCGCGGATCAGGTCGGAGGCGACACCGAGGCCGTAGCAGAACCCGGCGCAGGCGGCGTTGAGGTCGAACGCGCCGGGCGCCTTGATGCCGATGCGGTCGGCGACCTGGGCGGCGGCGTTCGGGATCTGGCCAGGCATCGTGCAGTTGGGCACGATCACGGTGTCCACTTCGGACGGGTCGACCCCGGCGTCCTCGAGCGCCAGCGCGCCTGCCTTGACGGCCATGTCGACGAGCAGCTCGTCCTTGTCGGCGAACCGGCGCTCGATGATGCCGACGCGGTCGCGGATCCACTGGTCGTTGGTGTCCATGATCTTCGAGAGATCGTCGTTGGTCACCACGCGGTCGGGCTGGGAGCTGCCGACGCCGAGAATGCGGGTCGCGGCTGGCCCCTGCTTGAGCCGCAAGGTCGGTCGGTCTGTCACTGAGCGTCCTCCTGCTCGCGCAAGGCTGCCAGCTCGGCAGGGGTCTTCAGCGCGATGGTCTTGGTCACGGTTCCCTTGAGCTGGCGCTTGACGAGGTTGGTCAGCGTGCCTGCCGGGGGCAGTTCGAGAGTGCTGGTGACGCCGAGGGCCACCAGGCCTTCCATCGTCAGGTCCCACCGCACCGGGCTGGTGACCTGGGTGATGAGCCGCTCGAGGTACTCCGCGCCACTGGTGACGACCTTACCGTCCGCATTGGACAGCAGCGGCCTGGTCGGGTCGGCGGGGGTGATCCCGGCGGCGTAGGCACGCAGCGCCTCTTCGGCGGGTGCCATGTAGTGCGTGTGGAAGGCGCCCGCGACCTTGAGCGCGCGGACCTTGGTGCCCTCCAGCGGCGACGCGAGGATGCGCTCGATCGCGTCGGCGGCGCCGGAGGCGACGATCTGGCCAGCGCCGTTGCGGTTCGCGGCGGCGAGGCCGTGGTCGCCCAGCCAGGCGACGATCTGCTCGGGGTCGCCGAGCATCACCGCGGCCATGCTGGTGGGTTCGAGTGAGCACGCCTTCGCCATCTCGGCGCCACGGACGGCGGCGAGCGCGACGGCGTCCTCGGCGGAGAAGACACCGGCGACCGCGGCGGCGGCCAGCTCGCCGACCGAGTGCCCGGCGACCGGGGTGTCGGACGGCAGGCCCAGCTTGGCGACCTGCTCGTAGGCGAGCAGCGCGTTCGCGACGATCAGCGGCTGCGCGATCGCGGTGTCCTGGATCTCTTCGGCAGGCGAGTCCGTACCCAGCTTGACCAGGTCCATACCGGCCCGCTCCGACCAGCGTTCGACGAGTGCGCGGGCACCGTCGAGTTCGAGCCACGGAGCCAGCATTCCGGGAGCTTGGGAGCCCTGTCCTGGGGCGAGTACGGCAGTCACCCTCTTAGGGAACACGGTGCGCTGCCATGGTCGGGATGTCGGCACTCACCAAGTACACCGGGTGTAGTTGTAGGAACCCTCCAAAAGCGCCCGGTTTCCCCTGGGTTTTCACTCTAGTGCCTTGTCGGGTTCACGCAGAATTGCCCGTGAAGTGCGTCACCTCAGGGTAGCCACCGAGTTACCGCCGTCACCATATGCCTCTGGCTCTTGCCAAACGCCCGACGGTGAGCGCTATGCGCAGTACCAATGCGTCGCGCGGTTCGGCCGGGTTGCGGCCGGTGAGCTCCGAAGCCTTCTTCAGGCGGTACCGCACGGTGTTCGGGTGGACGAACAGCTCGCGCGCACAGGTTTCCAGCACGCCACCGCTCTCCAGGTAGGTCTCCACTGTGGTCAGCAGCGTCGGCCCGGCCTCTTCCAACGGCCTGGCGATCTCCTCGATCAGGCGGCGCTCCGCCTCCGCGTCGCCGGACAAAGCCCGCTCCGGCAAGAGTTCCGACGAGCGCGCGGGGCGCGGGGCCGCAGGCCAGCCGACGATCGCGCGCAGACCCGAGAGCGCTTCGGCGGCACTGTGATGCGCCTCGGCCAGGCTCGGCACGGTCGGCCCGGCGACCACTGGGCCATCTGCGAACGCGAGCGAGAGCTTGCCGAGTGCCTCACGGTCCTTCTGGGTGCCGTCGGTCGGGCCGCCGACGACCACCACCAGGCGCGAGCCCTGTACCGAGAGCAGCACCGACCGGCTGACGCGGGCGGCGCGGCTGCGCACTTCGAACACGACCGCGGGCGGGTCGTCCGACGGCGGCGTGCCGACCAGCACGGTGGCCTTGAGGCTCGGGTCCCAGCCGAGCGCGGCGGCGCGGGAGAGCACCGACTCCTCGGCGTCGCCACGGACGATGCCGTCGACGACCAGCGCCTCCAGCCGGGCGTCCCATGCCCCGCGCGCCTCGGCGGCCGCGGCGTAGGAGTTGGCGGCGGCGAAGGCGATTTCCCTGCCATAACGCAGGATTCCCTCGATGAGCGCGGCCCGTTCCGCCTCGTTCACGGCGAACTCGGGCAGCTCCTCCTCGAAGACCTCGATGGCGAGGCGGACCAGGCCGACGGCCTGGCGCAGGCTGATCCAGCGCGACAGTTCGGCGGGCGCGTCGCGGAACGCCTCGGTGGTGAGCTTCAGGGCTTCCTTGGAGTCACGAAGCCAGGCGACGAAGCCCGCGGCACCCGCCTGGGTGATCAACAGCACGCTCGCGCGCTGGTCCGCGGTCAGCCTGCCGAACCACGGCAGCCGTGCCTCCATGGCGGCGATACTCGCCGACGCGAGCCTGCCGGTGGCACGTTCGAGCTGCCGGAGTGTCTTGGCGGACAGGCCGTGATGCCGCGGTGGTCGTCGTTTCGTGATCGCTTCTGCCATGGTCAGGCGATCCTACTTCCCGCCGCCGATCCGCAACTCCGGTCGTGGCCATCGTCAACCTTTGTCGGTAGGCGGGCCGCGTCGTTCCTCCCTACGCTCGACCCGAGAAACAGAGGGGAGTGACCATGCTGGAAATCGACGCCATCACGAAGCGATATGGCGATTTCGTCGCGCTGCGCGAGATGAGTTTCGACGTCCGACCGGGGGAGTTGTTCGGTTTCGTCGGCAGCAACGGCGCGGGCAAGACCACCACCATGCGGATCGCGCTCGGCGTGCTGAGCAGCGACGGCGGCGAGGTGCGCTGGCAATCGAAGCCGATCACGCTCGAAACGCGCAGGCATATCGGCTACATGCCGGAGGAACGCGGGCTGTATCCGCGGATGAAGGTCGCCGAGCAGCTCGTCTATCTCGCGCGGTTGCACGGTATGTCGGCTTCGGCGGCCCGGCGTTCGGTGGAAACGTGGACCGAACGGCTCGGCGTGGCGTCACGGCGCGATGACGAGGTGCAGAAACTGAGCCTCGGAAACCAGCAGCGCGTGCAACTCGCGGCCGCGCTCGTGCACGATCCGAGCATTCTGGTGCTCGACGAGCCGTTTTCCGGGCTCGACCCGGTCGCGGTCGACGTGATGAGCCAGGTGCTGCGGGAAAAGGCCGACGAAGGCGTGCCGGTGGTTTTCTCCAGTCATCAGCTCGAGCTGGTCGAGCGGCTGTGTGACCGGGTCGGCATCGTCCGAAGTGGACAGATGGTCGAGACGGGCACGGTCGCCGAGCTCCGGGCCGGTGGCGCCGTCGGGCTCAGCGTCCACGCGCCGCGCGCACCGCATGGCTGGGCCGACGGGCTGCCCGGCATCAAGGTCAAGGCGTATGGCGAGACCACCGAGCTCGAACTTCTGGACGGCGCCGACGACCAGCTGGTGCTCAAGGCCGCGCTGGCGACCGGCCCGGTGCACGAGTTCGCGCGCAGGCTGCCGTCGCTGACCGAACTGTTCCGCAACGTCGTGACCGAAGAGGTGCCCGCATGACCGACATGGATGTCCGGCTCGGCCCGGCCGCCGCCGTCCGGCTGGTCGCATCACGGGAAATCGGCGTCAGGCTGCGCTCGAAGGCGTATCGCCTCTCCACGATCGCGATGCTCGTGCTGATCGTCGGCGGGGTGTTCGTCGCGAAGCTGATCGGTTCCTCCGGCGGCACGACCGTCGGCGTCGTCGGCCCGACCGCCCCGCTCGCCGCGCCCTTGCAGGCCAGCGCGCAGGCGATCGGCGAAAAACTCGAGACCAGCCAGGTCGCGGACGAGGCCGCGGGCCGCGCCAAGGTCGCCGACGGCTCGCTCGACGCGCTCCTTGTCGGCGATGCGACGAAGTTGCGTGTCGTGGTGAAGAAGGATCTCGACGGCAAGCTGAAGAACGCGCTCACCGTGCTCGCCGGGCAGGTGGCGCTGAAGCAGGAGATCGACGCGCAGGGTGGTGACGCGGCGAAGGTGCAGGCGGCGGTCGCGACCGCGTCGGTCGACGTGCTGCCGATGGAGAAACCGTTCGACTACAGCGGCGAGCAGCTCGTGCTCGGCTACATCGCGGGGCTGCTGATCTACATCTCGCTGATGATCAACGGCCAGATCGTGGCGCAGGGCGTGGTCGAGGAGAAGACCAGCCGGGTCGTCGAACTGCTGCTGGCGACCATCCGGCCATGGCAGCTGATGGCGGGCAAGGTGCTCGGGATCGGCGTGGTCGGGCTCATCCAAATGGTGCTGATCGGCGGGCTCGGCGTCGTCGCGGCACTGGCTGCCGGGGTGCTGACGCTGTCCGTCTCGGCCGCGCTGGGCATCGTGGTCTGGCTGATCGCCTGGTTCCTGCTCGGCTTCTTCATGTACGCGATCGTGTTCGCCGGGCTCGGCGCGCTGGTCTCACGGCAGGAGGACGTCGGCGGCGCGGTGGCACCCGCGCTGACCTTCGTGATCGCCGGGTACATCGTCGGCGCGACGGTGCTGCCGTCCAACCCGGGCAGCGGGTTCGTCGAGGTGCTCTCGATGATCCCGATGTTCTCGCCGACGCTGATGCCGATGCGCCTGGCGATGGGCGGGGTGCCGGTGTGGGAGGCCGCGCTTTCGGTGGTGCTGGTGCTGGCCACGATTCCGGCGCTGATCTGGTTCGCCGGGCGGATGTACTCCGGCGCCGTCATGCGCACGGGCGCCAAAGTGAAACTGCGCGACGCGCTGAAGGCCCCGTAAGGACTCGCCGGGCCGTTCACGCGAACGCCACTTTCGCAAACGTTCAACGTTGCGAAAGTGGCGTTCGCGTCGTCTGAACCCGGGCAACCCGAGGTGAGAGGGTACGCAAAAGCGACATTTAGGCATGAAACGGTCGCACTTGCGTCCATTGTGGACCTTTGATGGGGAGGTCAAGGAGCGCTTAGGTCTTGGGAGTTCCAGCCGGGCGAAGGGGCCTTCACGGCGCGAGTTGGTAGGCCTGGGTCGTGAGTGTTGTGGCCGGTTAGAACCGGCTGTGCCACTCACGACCCCGTATGCGAGGCGCCCTTGGCTCGGGTGAACGAGTGGAAGCTTTGCTGCGTTGGATGAAGCAAAGCTTCCACTCGCTCACCCGGCCCTAGGGCTAACCCGGAAATGCTGGCCGTCATGTACCTTTTGCCCCAGAAATGTCTCGAGGCCGCCCGGCGAGCGTTTTCGCTACGCCGGGCGGCCTCGTCTCCCCGGTCCCCACCGGTAGTCCAAGTATGGGTCGCGGCGATCTTCCTCGCCACCCGTCTCACCCAATCGTGGACCTGAGTTGCCGGGCGTCTGGTGCTGATCAACGCTTCTCCCCGTACGGAATTTCACCGTCGACCGAGGAGGAAGTCATGGGAGATCAGCTGAAGGAGGGGCTCGGCCAGGCGTGGAGCCTGGTCGCCACGTTCGTGCCCAAACTCTTCGGTTTCCTGATCGTGTTGTTGATCGGCTGGCTCATTGCGAAAGCGGTGGCCAAAGGCCTGAGCATGGTTCTCGGAAAGCTCGGATTCGGCAAACTGGTCGAGAAGACCGGGCTCACCGGAATGCTCAAGAATTCGAACGTCGACGCCACCGGCATCATCTCGAAGCTGGTCTACTACTTCATTCTGCTGATCGCGCTGCAGCTGGCGTTCGGCGTTTTCGGGCCGTCGAATCCGGTGAGCCAGCTGCTCAATGACGTGATCGCGTTCCTGCCGAAGATCGCCGTCGCGGTGGTGCTGCTGATCGTCGCCGCCGCGATCGCGAAGGTCGTCCGAGGCGCCGTCACGGGTGCGCTGTCAGGCCGCCCGGCAGGCCGTCTCGTCGGCACCATGGCGTACTGGCTGATCATGGCGTTCGGCATCATCGCCGCGCTGAACCAGGTCCAGATCGCGACCACGGTCACCATGCCGGTGCTGGTCACGGTGCTCGCCACGATCGGCGGCGTGATCGTCGTCGGCTTCGGCGGCGGCCTGATCAAGCCCGCGCAGCAGCGCTGGGACGGCTGGATGGCGAACGTCCAGGGGCAGCTGAGCACCAGCGACCACACCACGCCCGCCGCGCGCACCTCCGAGCCCATCTCGAACGGCATGGACACCCCGACGCCGCCCGCAGGCATGGCGCGCCCCGGGCCCCGCTGACCTGGCGTACGAGGAAGGCGCCAAGCCCCGCCCCAATGCGTCCTTCGGCACCTGGCAGGTGCCGAAGGACGCATTGGGGCGATCGGGGATGTTCGGCCGCTCACACTTGCTAGGGAATGCCCTGCCCCAGGAGCATGTTGGACTGGGGAGACGGAAGGGGCGCTGGCGTGGGTTTCTTGCTGCAACACGGCTTCACGGTGCTGGGTCAGTGGATCTCGATCGCCGAGCTGCTCGGCCAGCTGTGCGCGCTCGCCGTCGTCTTCCTCGCGCAACGCCGCACGCTGTGGACCTGGCCGGTGCAGGTCGGCGCCACCGTGCTGCTGTTCGCCGTCTACGTCTCCGCGCACCTCGGCGGCCTCGCCAGCAGGCAGGTCGCGATCCTGCTGATCTCGCTGTACGGCTGGTGGGCGTGGTCACGGCGCCAGGACCCGGTGTACGGCGTGGTCGTGCGCCAGGGCAGCTGGACCGAACGCCTGGTCATGATCGGCGCGTTCGCCGTCGGCACCACCGCGATGGCGCTGGTGCTGGACTCGCTCGACGCGTCGTGGGCGCCGTGGCCGGACGCCGCGATCTTCGTCGGGACGCTGGTCGCCTTCGGGGCGCAGGGCGCGGGGCTCGTCGAATTCTGGCTGGTGTGGCTGGTGGTCGACGCGATCGGTGTGCCGCTGCAGATCAAGTCGGGGCTCTGGTTCTCGGCGACCGTCTACCTCATCTTCGCCGCGCTGGTCGTGCACGGCTGGTGGAGCTGGAACCGCTCGGCCCAGCGGGTCGCCGCCGGGCGCGCGGTCACGGCAGCATCCAGCTGAGCACCGGGCTCGCCTGACCGGCCACGATCAGGCACATCAGCAGCAGAAGCCCGATACTCCACGGCAAGACCTTCCGCAGCAGCATGCCTTCCTCACCGGGCAGGCTCGCCGCGACGCACGCGATGGTCAGGTTCTGCGGCGAGATCATCTTGCCGAGCACGCCGCCCGAGCTGTTCGCCGCCGCCAGCAGATCCGCCGGCAACCCGGTCTTGTTCGCCGCGGTCACCTGCAGCGCGCCGAACAGGGCGTTCGCCGAGGTGTCCGAGCCGGAGACGGCGACGCCGAGCCAGCCGAGCACGGGTGAGAAGAACGCGAGCGCCGCGCCGGCGCCGGCGATCAGGTTGCCGATGGTCGCGGTCTGGCCGGACAGGTTCATCACGTACGCCAGCGCGAGCACGCCCATCACGGTCAGGATCGCGAACCGCAGCTCCTTGATCGTCGCGAGCCATTCCCGCGCGGTGTCCTTGAGCGAGACGCCGAGGAACACGGCCGTGATGACACCCGCGATCAGCACGAGCGTGCCGCCGGTGCTCAGCAGCGTGAAGGTGAAACTGTTGCCGGACACGGGTTTCCCGTTCGGCGCGGCCACGTTGAGGAACGGCCAGTGGAACTTCCAGGTCGCCTGGTCGAGCATCTTCTTGATCGGCGGCACCTGCGCGAGCGAGAAGATCACGATGATCAAGGCGTACGGCACGTACGCCTTGACGACGTCCTTGCGGTCGTCCGTGCTTTCCCGGCGCCTGCGCACGCCGACGACCAGCACCAGCGCGGCCGCACCCGCGAGCGCGGCGCCGATGTCGGCGAGCTGCGCCGAAACGAAGTTCGACACCGCGAACTGCACGACCCCGAACGCGATCCCGCAGACCAGCGCGGGCAGCCAGGTCTCCTTCAGCCCACGCTTGCCGTCGACGATCACGACCAGCAGCAGCGGCACGAACAACGCCAGCAACGGCGTCTGCCGTCCGACGATGGACGAAACCTGGTCCAGCGGCAGGCCGGTGACCTGCGCGAGCGTGACCACGGGCGTCCCCATCGCGCCGAACGCGACCGGCGCGGTGTTCGCCACGAGCGCCACGACGGCGGCCTTGACCGGGCTGAAACCCAGCGCCACCAACATGACCGCGCTGATCGCCACCGGAGCCCCGAATCCTGCAAGCGCTTCCATCAAGGCACCGAAACAGAAAGCCACGATCAGCGCCTGGATCCGCTGATCGTCGGAGACGTTCGCGAAACTGCGCCGCAGCACGTCGAAATGCCCGGTCCGCACGGTCAACCGGTAGATCCACAGCGCGTTGACGACGATCCACATGATCGGCCACAACCCGAACGCGGCGCCAGAGAACGCCCCCGAGATCGCCTGCCCGACCGGCATCCCGAACACGATGATCCCGGCGGCGAGCGCGACCGCCAGCCCGATCAGCGCCGCCCAATGCGCTTTCATCCGTACGACGCCGAGCAACACCAGCACGGTGGCCAGCGGCAGCACGGCGACGAGCGCGGACCAGCCGAGGCTGCCTAGCGGCGCGAGTTCCTGCACGAACATGACCGGGTCCCCGTTTCCACGATGCGAAAACACCCTTTCACTGCGTGGCCGAGATCTTCCTCACAACCCCGCCGCTTCGTCAAGCTTCCGTCTCACCCAAGAACTTCGGGCTGGGCTGGGGCTGCCGTGCCGCGATCAGCGAAGCCATCAAGAACAGGAGCGAAACCAGGATCGTCACGACGCACACCATCATCAGAAAGTGATTCGAGTTCGGATCTTCGGCTGTGCGGACAAGCTCGGGATCGGCCGGGTCGTAGACCACGGTGACGTTGTCCGACAACCGGTATGTCCGGCCGATGGTCTCGATCTCGGCGTGGTACGACCGGCCTTCGACGGTGTACTGGACCTGTATCGAGCGTGCTCCCTTGGTGGGGCTGTGCACGCTTTCCACGACACCTGTGGTGCGGGATCCGGTGGTGAGCAGGTTGTCCGCGGCTCCGGCGAGGAGCACGAAACCCAGGATCCCGCCGATGAAGACCGCCAGGCTGAGCACGGCTGGCCAGTATCTCCAACCGTCTTGTCCGTCTTTCCGCCCCAGTTTCATCGCAGGAGCTCAAGCCGCGCTAGCGGATCGTGGCGTGGGTTGGCCGGAGGTCGGCGATCGTCCGCACGCCCAGCAGCTGCATGGTCCGGACCAGCTCGGCGCGCAGGATGTCGACCGTGCGCTGGACGCCGCGTTCGCCGCCCGCCATCAGGCCATACAGGAACGCCCTGCCGATGAGGCAAGCGCTTGCGCCACGGGCCATGGCCGCGACGATGTCGCCGCCGGAGAGGATGCCGGTGTCGACCCAGACCTCGGCGTCGTCGCCCACCTCGTCGAGCGTGGGGGTGAGCAGCTCGATCGGGGTCGGGGCGCGGTCGAGCTGGCGGCCGCCGTGGTTGGACAGGAGCACCGCGTCGGCGCCGTGCTTGACCACGTCACGGGCGTCGGAGACGTTCTGGATGCCCTTGACCACCAGCTTGCCCGGCCAGGTCGCGCGGACCCAGTCGAGGTCGTCGAAGTTCAGCGTCGGGTCGAAGAGCTTGTTCAGCAGCTCGGCGACCGTGCCGTCGAAGTGACTCAAAGAAGCGAAGGTCAGCGGCTCCGTGGTCAGCAGGTTGAACCACCACGCCGGGTGGGTCGCGCCGTCGAGGAAGGTCTTCAAGGTCAGTGCGGGCGGAATGGTCAGACCATTGCGCACATCGCGCAGGCGCGCGCCCGCGACCGGGGTGTCCACGGTCAGCAGCAGCGTGTCGTAGCCTGCCTCCCAGGCGCGATTCATCAGATCTTCGCCGGCGCCGTGGTCGCGCCAGACGTAGAGCTGGAACCACTTGCGGGCCTCGGGCGCGGCCGCGGCGGCGTCCTCGATCGAGGTGGTCGCCATCGTCGAGAGCGAGAACGGGATGTCGTTGCGCTGGGCGACGCGGGCGACGGCGCATTCGCCCTCGTGGTTCATCATGCGCGTGAAACCGGTGGGCGCGAAGGCGAACGGCAGCGCCGAGCGCTTGCCGAGAATCTCCACGCTGGTGTCCACATCGGACACTCCGCGCAGCACGTTGGGGTGGAATTCCACGCTGCGGAAGGCCTGGCGGGCGCGGCGCAGGCTGTCTTCGAGCTCGGCGGCGCCGTCGGTGTAGTCGAAGGCCGCGCGCGGCGTGCGCTTGCGGGCGAGTGTCCGCAGGTCGGCGATGGTGTGCGCGCCGGCGAGGCGGCGCTCGGTCGGGTTGAGCACGATCGGCTTCGGGCGAAGGATCTGCTTCAGCTCGCTCGGCTTGGGCAGGCGGCGTTTCGTCACACGATCATCTCCCGAATATGAAAGGACCCGGCAGACATCCGATGTCTGCCGGGTCCTTTCTAGCACTTATTTACGCGGAACCCGAGTCCGAGGTCTGCGGACCGGCCGCCGAGACGTCGTCGATGCGGTACTTCTGCGCCGCCTCGACCACCTTCGACTGGTCGACCTTGCCCTGCTTGGCCAGCGCGGACAGCGTGCCGACCACGATCGACTGGGCGTCGACCAGGAACTTGCGCCGTGCCGCCGGGCGGGTGTCGGAGAAGCCGAACCCGTCCGTGCCGAGGGTGAGCATGTCGTTCGGCACCCACGGGCGGATCAGGTCCGGCACCGCGCGCATCCAGTCCGAAACGGCCACGACCGGGCCTTCGGTGCCGGAGAGCGCCTGGGTCACGTACGGCACGCGTGCCTCGCTGCCCGGGTAGAGCAGGTTGTCGTGGTCGATCGCCACGGCCTCGCGGCGCAGCTCGGTCCACGACGTCGCCGACCACACGGCCGCGCGCACGCCCCACTCGTCCTCGAGCAGCTTCCGCGCCTTGAGCGCGTCCGGCATGGTGACGCCGGAGACGAGGATCTGCGCCTCCGGGCCGCTGCCCGCCGGAGCCTCTGCGTAGCGGTACAGGCCCTTGAGCAGGCCGTCCACGTCGAGGTTCGCCGGCTCGGCTGGCTGCTGGTACGGCTCGTTGTAGATGGTCATGTAGTACATGACGTTCTCGCCGTTGCCGTCCGGCCCGGTGTCGCCGTACATGCGGTGCAGGCCGTCGCGGACGATGTGCGCGATCTCGAACGAGAACGACGCGTCGTACGCCACGATCGCCGGGTTCGTCGCCGCGAGGAGCAGCGAGTGGCCGTCGGCGTGCTGCAGGCCTTCGCCCGTCAGCGTGGTGCGGCCCGCGGTGGCGCCGAGGATGAACCCGCGTGCCATCTGGTCGGCGGCCGCGTAGATGCCGTCACCGGTCCGCTGGAACCCGAACATCGAGTAGAAGATGTAGATCGGGATCATCGGCTCGCCGTGCGTCGCGTACGACGTGCCCACGGCGGTGAACGACGCCGTCGAACCGGCCTCGTTGATGCCCTCGTGGAGGATGACGCCCTTCTCGGACTCCTTGTACGCCAGCATCAGGCTCGCGTCGACCGAGGTGTACGTCTGGCCGTGCGGGTTGTAGATCTTGGCGGTCGGGAACATCGAGTCGAGGCCGAAGGTGCGTGCCTCGTCCGGGATGATCGGGACGATCCGCTTGCCGATCTCGGAGTCCTTCGCCAGCTCGCGGATGAGCCGGACGATCGCCATGGTGGTGGCGACCTCCTGCTTGCCGGAACCCTTGCGGATGCCTTCGTAGACCTTGTCGCCGGGCAGCACGAGCGCCTTCGCGCGCGCGGCGCGGCGCTCGGGCAGGAAACCGCCCAGCGTGCGGCGGCGCCCGATCATGTACTCGATCTCCGGCGAGTTCTTGCCGGGGTGGTAGTACGGCGGCAGCTTCGGGTTCTTCTCGAGCTCCTCGTCGCTGATCGGGATGCGCTGGGCGTCGCGGAACAGCTTGAGGTCGTCGAGCGTGAGCTTCTTCATCTGGTGCGTGGCGTTGCGGCCCTCGAACGACGAACCGAGGCCGTAGCCCTTGATCGTGTGCGCGAGGATCACCGTCGGCTGGCCGTGGTGCTCCAGCGAGGCCTTGTACGCCGCGTACACCTTGCGGTAGTCGTGGCCGCCGCGCTTGAGGTTCCAGATCTCGGCGTCGGTGAGGTCCTTGACGAGGTCCTTCGCCCGCGGGTCGCGGCCGAAGAAGTGCTCGCGGACGAACGCGCCGTCGTTGGCCTTGTAGGTCTGGAAGTCACCGTCGGGCGTGGTGTTCATCAGGTTGATGAGCGCGCCGTCGCGGTCGCCGTGCAGCAGGTTGTCCCACTCGCGGCCCCAGATGACCTTGATCACGTTCCAGCCCGCGCCGCGGAAGTACGACTCCAGCTCCTGGATGATCTTGCCGTTGCCGCGCACCGGGCCGTCGAGCCGCTGCAGGTTGCAGTTGATCACGAAGGTCAGGTTGTCGAGGCCCTCACCGGCCGCGACGTGGATCAGGCCGCGCGATTCGGGCTCGTCCATCTCGCCGTCGCCGAGGAACGCCCAGACGTGCTGGTCGTTGGTGTCCTTGATGCCGCGGTCGCGCAGGTAGCGGTTGAACCGCGCCTGGTAGATCGCGTTCATCGGGCCGAGGCCCATGGACACCGTCGGGTTCTCCCAGAAGTCCGGCATCAGCCGCGGGTGCGGGTACGACGGCAGGCCGCCGCCCTCGCCGGCATGCGAGAACTCCTGGCGGAATCCGTCGAGTTGCTGCTCGCTCAGGCGGCCCTCGAGGAACGCGCGGGCGTAGATGCCGGGGGAGGCGTGACCCTGGATGTAGATCTGGTCGCCGCCACCGGAGTGGTCCTTGCCGCGGAAGAAGTGGTTGAAACCGACCTCGTAGAGCGCCGCGGAAGAGGCGTACGTCGAAATGTGGCCGCCGACACCGATACCGGGGCGCTGCGCGCGGTGCACCATGATCGCCGCGTTCCAGCGGATGTAGGCGCGGTAGCGGCGCTCGATCTCCTCGTCACCGGGGAACCATGGCTCGTTCTCGGTGGGGATCGTGTTGACGTAGTCCGTCGCGGTCAGCGGCGGAACACCGACGTTGCGCTCCCTGGCTCGCTCCAGGACGCGCAGCATCAGGTACCGCGCACGCTGCTGACCTCCCCTTGCGAGCGCCTCGTCGAAGGAGTCCAGCCATTCGGCGGTCTCCTCCGGGTCGATGTCGGGCAGGTGCGCCGCCAACCCGTCACGGATGACTCGGACGCGTGCCGGGGCCTCCGTGCTGGGGGCGCCGTCGTTCTGCGGGGCCAAGGGATCTCCTCGCCAAATGGTTTGTGCTCTGTCGGTCTGCCTAGCAGCGATCTATCCCTGCCATCGTCGTCGCAAATCCCGCTTCCGTCACCGCTACTGCCCGGTAACGTTGCGCGACCCGGACGCGACACCACCACTGGATGGTTGTATCGCGCGCGCGACTTGTACTCACCCTATGCGACGCCCGTGCGCGGCGATCCACGGCAGGGGCCCCTGAACGCCGGAATTGCCGTCGCGGAGGGGGTGGTAAGGGCCGTACCCTGCGACACGAGTTGTTGCCGATCCGGTGTGGACGGTTGCGCGCGAGCCCTCACCAGTGTTCGCTAGTCGCATCGTGTACCCGAGTGTGGTGGTCCGCAGGCCGATCCGGCAGGCGGTAGCCGCCACACTCCGTCGTAAGTTGGAGGAGTGAAAACAGTGGTCGCCGCGGGAGACGCTGATCAGAACAGCGTCGCCGAAAGGCTTGGGATCAAGCCGGACATGGTGGTCCAGGAGATCGGCTGGGACGAGGACGTCGATGAGGACGTCCGCTCGGCGATCGAGGAAACGATCGGCGCTGACATCCTCGACGAGGATGCCCAAGAGGTCATCGACGTGGTGCTGCTGTGGTGGCGTGACGACGACGGTGATCTCGGAGACGCGCTGCTCGAAGTCCGGGGCCTCTTGAACGAGAACGGCGTGGTCTGGGTGCTGACCCCGAAGACGGGACAGCCCGGGCACGTCCAGCCAAGCGAAATCGCGGAAGCGGTGCCCACTGTGGGGCTCTCACAGACGGCCAACATCAGCGTCGCCGCCGGCTGGGCCGGCACGAAGCTCGTACCGCCGAAGTCCAAGACCAAGCGCTGAACCGGGCCCTGCGGGCGACACGATAGGGTTGTCCCGCAGGCTCGGTTCGACGCGGTGAGAGGACTACAGAGGCATGGCCGTCGAGGTCGGTACGCAAGCCCCGGACTTCACGCTCAACGACTACAACAAGCAGCCGGTGAAGCTGTCGTCCTTCCAGGGTGACAAGCCGGTGCTGCTGGTGTTCTACCCGTTCGCGTTCAGCGGGATCTGCACCGGCGAGCTGTGCCAGCTGCGTGACGAGTTCGCCGACTACGACGGCCAGGGCGTGCAGGTGCTCGGCGTCTCCGTCGACACCCCGTTCTCGCTCAAGGCGTGGGCGGAGCAGCAGGGCTACCAGTTCCCGCTGCTGTCCGACTTCTGGCCGCACGGCGAGGTCGCCAAGGCGTACGGCGTCTTCAACGAGAACGCCGGCCTCGCGGTCCGTGGCACCTTCCTGATCGACAAGGACGGCGTCGTCCGCTTCGCCGAGGTCAACGCGCCCGGTGAGGCGCGCGACCAGGGCTCGTGGAAGAAGGCCGTCGCCGAACTCGCCTGAGTCCGGCTTTGCGGTGACGCCTCCCGGGGCGTCACCGGTCTAGGGCGCATAGCTCAGCGGGAGAGCACTCGGTTTACACCCGAGCGGTCGTAGGTTCGATCCCTACTGCGCCCACTCCCTGGCTCAGGGTCGTGAGTGTTTTGGCCGGTTAGAACCGGCGATACCACTCACGAGCCCTTTGCCCGTCAGGCCCAGGTCGGTTCGATCTCGGTCGCGCTGACGGGCGTCCGAGGTTCGGGCACCAGGCGGGAATCCGGGATGTGGAGCCAGCCTCGGTGGCGGGCTCCGGCGACGCGGACCTTCACCGAGGGCTCGAAGGACTTGTGGTCTATGCCCTCGTAGCCGTGGCGGATCACCGATTGGTAGATGTCGTGCGAGACGACCAGTATCAGCGGGGCGTCGATCGTGCGGAGCTTGCGTTTGACCTCGGGGGCGTCGAGCAGGCGGAAGGCGATGTCCAGCGCCTCGCCGAAGCAGCCCTGTGAGTCGTAGTTGACCTCGCCGGCGTGCAGGACGACGCGCAGCCGGAAGCTGTGTTCGGGGTCCTGCAGGGTGAGTTGCTCGGCCAGGCGCGGGATCACGCGGTTGAGGAGCAGCGTCTTCGGGGCCTCGTCGACCGGGTGGACCAGTATCAGCGCGCCGTCGCCGCGGTCGGCGGGCGGATCGTGGTGCTCGGCGGCTATCCCGCTGGAGCGCAGTGCTTCTTCCAGGATCGCGTACATGGAAGCGCGCAGCCTGGCCTTGGCCGTGTCCGTGCGGCTGGTGGAGCCTTCGATGTCGAGCACGAGAATCGTGCGGTGCCTCGGCAAGATCTGGTGACGGTTCATGGCGACCCTCGATTCCCCTCGACCGCCGTCAAAGCTGAAATTTGCTGAAACTCCACGAAATTCGCTAGGCTTCAGAGTAGAGGCTGAAGGTGACCTCGACAATGCCAGTGACCAGGCCCTCATGCCGCCTTGCCGTGCCATGGCCGGATTGAGGCCTTGTCGTAACATTCCGTGTACACGAGCCGATTCACCCTGTATACCCCGATCTTCAGCAAGCTAAACTGAAGTCAACTGGAAGGCCTGGTGCCGTGCAGGTGTATGAGGAACCGAGGCTCATGCTCGCCCGGCGGCTCAAGGAGCTGCGGGAGCAGAAGTGGCCCCGGTGCGTCATCACCCAGGGGCAGCTGGCCGAGGCGCTCTCGGCCAGGCGCTCGGTGAGTGTCGCCTCGATCTCCTCGTGGGAGAGCACCACCACGCCCAAGCCACCGCCGGTGCACCGGCTGGAGGCGTACGCGACCTTCTTCGCCACCGAGCGGTCGGTCGCGGGAGAGCCGTACCAGCTGCTCGACGTCCGCCAGCTGACCGAGGAAGAGCGGGCCGCGCGGGGCGACCTCCTGGCCGAGCTGACCGGGCTGCGCACGGCCGCCACCACCGAGCCCGTCGAGGCCTCGGCGGAGGGCGGCAACCTGCTGCGCTTCGACGACGGCAAGCCGATCACCATCGTCTGCTCGCAGCTGCCCGCCGAGCTGCTCAAGGGCTTCCCGTACGCCAACGTCGACGACCCCGACTACGTGCGGCTGTACACCTACGCCGACCCGGACGCGCTGCTCGAGCTGTACGGGCATGTCCGCGCGCTCAACCCCGGCGCCGACGTCCGGTACCGGCTGGCGTCCGAGCTCGGCAGCGCCGACTATCCGGCCATTCACCTGATCTCGCTGGGCGGCGTGGACTGGAACGCGCTGACCCGCGACCTGCTGCGGCGGCTGCGGCTGCCGCTGCGGCAGGAACTGCGGCCGGAACATTCGGAATCAGGACATTTCGAGATCAACGAAGGAGGTGAAAAGAAGAATTTCGTACCACATTTGCAGGAGGTCGACGGCAAGACCATTCTCGTCGACGACGTCGCGCATTTCTACCACGGGCCTAGCCCGTTCAATTCCGCGCTGACCGTCACCATCTGCAACGGCATGTACGGGCGTGGCACGCTGGGTGCCGTCCGCGCGCTGACCGACCCGTTGTTCAGCAGGCGGAACCAGGCGTACATCGAAAGGCGCTTCGCGGGGCGGAGAAGCATCAGTATCCTCAGTCGTGTGTCCGTGGTGAACGGCAGGCCCGTCGCGCCAGACTGGACCGATCCGAAGGTACGGCTGCACGAGTGGTCGGAGGAGCCGTTGTGAATCAGACCTTGGTCACGCCGGGAGACACGGGCTTCGCGCCCCGCTCCCACCACCAAGGATCCCACCTCCCTCTCCTCAACCGCAGGGGCTCCGTGCCGACCGGCGCAGCAAGAGTCGACGCGATCATCGTCCCCACCGCGCGTTTTCCCGAGCAGATGCACACCGCTGTCGCCGCGGCCGCCCGGTTGAACTGCACACTTGTCGTGCTCTGCAGCAAGCGCGCCTCCGCCGTGCGCACCGCCGAACTCGCGGTGGCCGCAGGCGTCGAGCTGATCTCCGTCGACGTCGGCCTGCTGCCGGACGGGCTGCTGCCCGAGTTCCACACCACCCGGCTGCTGCGCGAAACCCGGTTCGCCAGGTCGACGGACACCGGCCTCAAGCGCAATCTCGGCCTGCTGCTGGCGCGTTCGCTGGGCTGGCAACGGGTCGTGTTCCTCGACGACGACATCTTCATCCCCCGGATGGCCGATCTCACGGACGCCGTTCGGTTGCTCGACCGTTACGCCAATGTGGGCCTTTCGATCACCGGGTTCCCCGACAACTCGGTGGTCTGTCACGCGAACCGCTACTCCGGCGGCTCGCAGGAAATGTTCATCGGCGGCGGCGCGCTCGCGATCTCCGCGGAATCATTCGAATCGTTCTTTCCGGATATCTACAACGAGGACTGGTTCTTCCTGCTCGACGATCACGGATTACGTCCGTCGGGTGTCGTCGGCACCGCGGTGCAGGGGCCGTACGACCCATTTCTCGACACCGAAAGGGCGCGTTCGGAGGAATTCGGCGACGCGCTCGCGGAAGGTGTTTTCGCGCGGCTCGACGATCATCGGCCGCTCGAAACGGATCTGCGGTACTGGCGGGCGTTCCTGACCAGGCGCCGCACCTTCATCAGGGAGATCGTCGCCAGGGTCGAGTCGATGGGCGGGCCGGACGCCGAGCGGGAACGGGTGCTCGCCGCGCTCAAGGCCGCGCACATCCGCAGCCTGCTGGTCACCGCCGAGCTCTGCCTGGACTATCTCGCGGCGCTGTCGCTCGACCGCCGCCGGTGGCGTCGGCATCTCGCGCAGGCGCCGACCGGGCTGCATCCCGCGAAGGTGCTGGCCGAACTGGGCCTGCAGCACCGCGGCGAGTACGTGCCGATCAGTCCTCGAGTTTTTTGACCATGATCCGGCAGGTCTCGTCGTAGGACTTGCGGCGGCCGTCCTCGAGCACCTCGATGCCTTCGCAGGTGATCTGGCCGTGGTCCCATTCGTCGAAGTAGAGCCGTTTGTAGAGCAGTTCCGCGCGGAAGTTGGTGACCTCGACCGCCAGCGCCACGGTGTCGTACCCGGCTTCGCGCAGCAGATCCTCGCCCGCGCTGATCAGCTGGGTGCCGATGCCCCTGCCGCGGTAGCCCTCGAGCACCTCGATCCGGGTGAACAGGGGCACCCCTGGCAGCAGCTTCCGCAGCTCCGGCTCCTCGGCGGCTTCGAGCCAGATGTACATCGAGCCGAGCAGCACGTCGCCGGACCAGATGGTCAGCAGCTTCCCCAGGCCGAGCGCTTGGCGGTCCAGGCGGTCCTTGACGAACTCGCGGTCGCCCAGCACCTCGACCAGCGCGTCGACGTCACGATCCTGCGCGAGACGGATCTGGTTGCGGTGGGTCACGCGGGGATTCTCCGCTCTGGCTCTTCGTGGTCGGCAACCGGGCTGGTTTGTCGACCCTAGTCATTACTGCATACGTCTGATAATCCCCTAGAGACGTAGTCAAGGGCCCGGATTCCACTATGTGGCGGAGACGAAACCCCGGTGCCGGACGAGTTCCGCCACGGCCGAGCGGAGTAGCGAGAACGCGAAAGGGGCCGGGTCTGCCCCCTCGGCAGGCCCGACCCCGTTTCACGCGGCGCCGCGGGGCGCACATGAATCAGGACGCCGTTTCCCTGACACAGATACGCGGAGATCCATGGCAAACGGGTGATCAACATCGCCCGTCGTCACGCCGAGCCGATCTGGCCTGGCAGCGAGGTTTTCCGGGTTCGCGTGTGATCCATTCGTTACCTCAGAACAGGTTCTGGCAGGCGGGCATGTCCAGCTCGCGCGCGTACTTGGTGATCTCCTCGCGCAACGGGACGAGAACTTCTTCGACGATCTGCTCCGGCGATTTCCCTGTTCCGCCGTAGACGGTGAGGTCATCACCCCGGAGCATCAGCGAGTGGAGCTGAGCCGACTCCTTGAACTCACGCAGGTGGGCGACGAATTCGGGGGCGTAGTCGACCCGGTCGGGGATTTCGACGCGTTCCACGTCGAAGATCCAGGCGACCAGTGCGTCGAGGCGGTCGGGAAGGGTGGCCGCCTTCGCGATCCTCGTCGCGGCGGGCCCGCAGAGTTCATTCACCTTGCCGTGCCAGATCCGGCTGGGTGACACGTAGACGTACGTCGATTTCGACGGCGGTGGTGCGGGCGGCGGCGGCGTGTCGCCTGCCGGGGCGCAGGCGGTCAGTGTGGCCGCGACCAGCGTCGACATCCAGATTCGCGCATGCATGATTCCCCCAAGGTCGCGCTTTTTGAACACGTTCAAGATAGCGCCGGGCAAACCCTGGGGGCAAGGATTTTCTGAACGTGTTCAATTCAGCAGGGCGGCCGCCTTCGCCAGCTCGTCCAGCACCGCCTGCTGGGCCAGGCTGGGGGAGCGCCGGGCATGCCGCGCCAGCAGGATCGCGTTCGGCCGGATGCGCGGCGCCTGGAACTCGGCGAGGCCGCGGCCCGCGAGCGCGAACGCCGGCAGCAGCGAGAGACCCAGTCCCGCCGCGACGCACGCGCGCACCGCTTCGACGCTGCCGAGCCGCGTGATCTGCGGGTGCTCGCCCGCCGCGAGTTCGCGGGCGACGTCGTCGCTGTACGTGCAGCCCTCCTCGAGCAGGAACCACCGGTGCTTCGCGAGTTCGGCCCAGCCCGCCTTGCGCCCGGCCAGTGTGTGGTCCGGCGCGCAGGCGAACCCGAGATCGAGCGCGCCTGCTTTCCGGATCACGAGATCGGAGGCCCGCAGCGCCGGTTCGAGGATCAGCCCGACCGAGATCCGTCCGTCGCGCAGCCGCTCGACCGTGCCGGCGGTCCCCGAGGGTGTCAGCCGCACGTCAACGCCCGGGTGGCTCGCGTGCAGTGCGGCGATCGCGCCGGGCAGCAGGTAGGCGCAGAGCGACTCGGTCGCGCCGACGGTCACCTCGCCTTCGATCGGGCCGTCGGACGCGGCTTCGGCGCGCAGTGCGGCCTCGGCGTCGAGCAGCAGCTGGGCCCGCTCCAGTGCGCGGCGGCCTGTCTCGGTGAGCGCTGCGCCGGACGGCAGGCGGTCGATGAGGCGGGCGCGCAGCTCCCGTTCCAGCGTCTGGATGTGCGCGGTGACGGTCGATTGGGCGAGATGCAGCTCGGCGGCGGCCGCGGTGAAGCTGCCGGTCCGCGCGAGCGTGGTGAAGGTCGAGATCAGCCGGGTGTCCACGGTATCGAGCTTACCGATGGAGTCCATAGAGAATCATCGTTGGCTTCGATGGCTTCGCCGTACCATCATCGAAGCCATGGAACTGCTGCGCTACTCCGCCTTCACCACCGACCCGCACGGCGGCAACCCCGCGGGTGTCGTGCTCGGCGCCGGCCACCTCGGCGACGACGAGATGCTCCGCATCGCCGCCGAGATCGGCTACTCCGAGACCGCGTTCGTCGACGACGACCGCCTCCGCTACTTCAGCCCGCTGGCCGAGGTCGACTTCTGCGGCCACGCCACGATCGCCACCGCCGTCGCGCTCGCCGAGCGCTTCGGCGTGGGCCCGATGAAGTTCCAGACCAACGCGGGCGAGATCGCCGTCGAGACGGCCGTCGTGGACGGCAGGGTGACCGCGACGCTCACCAGTGCCCCGACCCGCTCGCGGCCCGCGACGGACACCGAACTCGACGAGGTGCTCGCCGCGCTCCGCTGGGACCGCGCCGACCTCGACCCGGCGTTCCCGCCGCATGTCGCGTTCGCCGGGAACGAGCACCTCGTGCTGGCCGCGGGCACGCGCGAGCGGCTCGCGAAGCTCGACTACGACTTCGAGTCGCTCGGCGACGTGATGAGCCGCGGCGGGTGGACCACGGTGCACCTGGCCTGGGCCGAGTCCGCCGAGGTGTTCCACGCCCGCGATCCGTTCCCGCCAGGCGGGGTCGTCGAGGACGCCGCGACCGGTGCGGCGGCTGCCGCCTTCGGTGGCTACCTGCGGAAGATCGGCAGGCTCGAAAGCGGTCGTTTCACGGTGCTGCAAGGGGAAGACATGGGACGGCCGAGCGTGCTGACCGTCGAGGTCGACGACCGGCCGGGTGTCCGTGTCACAGGCAACGCCGTCCGGATCCATTGAGTGGAAGGGCAAAGGTGGCGTGCTCTGGGCCGGCTTGGTGAGGGCCTCCCTCACCAAGTGCGCTGGCTGCGGCATCGAAGGCTGGTGTGATGGCTTTGCGTCGTCCAACGCCGCAACGCCATCGCGCCACGACGAGCGCGAGAGTCTTCGGTGCCTGGCAGACGGTCGGGAGCACCGTTACCTCACTGGTCTGGGCGAGCCGAGCGAACCGCCACTTCCCGGCGACGACCAGACGAGACGCCACGTTTGACTTTCCCCTCACTAATTGCGGCGCAACAGGTAGGTGTCCATGATCCAGCCTTTGCGCTCGCGTGCCCGCGAACGCAGTGCCACGATCTCCTCGGCGACGTCCGCGAGCCGTCCGGACACGACGAGCTCGTCGGGCGTGCCGAGGTAGGCGCCCCAGAAGATGTCCATGTCCTCGCCGGTGAACCGGGTGAACGTGCAGTGCGCGTCGAGCATGACGAGCACATCGTCCGCGCCGTCCGGCCAGCCGTCGGCGAGCCGCCGCCCGGTGGTGATCTGCACGGCGGTGCCGATGCGGTTGAACGTCGTCCTGTGCTGGGCCGCCAGCACGGAAACGCTGCTGACGCCCGGAATCACGGTGTAGTCGAACGCGGTTCCCCGCTCCTGTACGGCGTTCAAGAGGGTGATCGTGCTGTCGTAGAGCGCGGGATCACCCCAGACGAGGAACGCGCCCACCTCGTTCTCGCGCAGCTCCCCGGTGATGAGCCGGTCGTAGACATCGACGCGCCGTCCGTGCCACGCCTTGACTTCCGCCTCGTAGTCGGCGGGCGTGCGGTCGCGTTCGGGGTCCTTCGCCTCGGCCAGCCGGTACGGCCTGGTCACGTACCGGTCGAGGATCTCGTGGCGCAGGCGCACCAGGTCGGCCTTCTCCTTGCCCTTGTCCAGCACGAAGAAGACGTCGACCTCGTTCAGCCGGTTGATCGCCTGGACCGTCAGGTGCTCGGGGTCGCCGGCCCCGATACCGATCACATAGAGCTTGCGCACGCCGAGAGTCTGCCTTGGCGGGCCAGGGTGTGTCAGGTTAGGGGTCCCCTGGGATGGTCGCGGCCACCCCGTAAACCGGGTTCGCGGCCTCGACAGGCGCGGAATTGCCGCCCTAGGGTGAAATGAAGGCCCACGGATTCCCGGGGAAGCCGGTGCGAAACCGGCGCGGTCCCGCCACTGTGACCGGTTTTGCGCGCGCCGAACCGGAAGCCAGATCGCCGGCCGTGGGCTCGACGTGTTGTCCACGAGGATGGAGCTGGCACGAATGTCTCTTCGCCCTGCGAGGAAAACCTCCCTGCGACCAGGGTGGGTCAGGTGAGTGACGAACTGTTCCATTTCATCGGCGGCAAGCCGGTTTTCGGGACATCGGGGCGGTTCTGCGAACTGCCCGGCATCCGCGTCCCGCTCGCCGGCAAGCGTGAGGTCGGCTACGCCGTCGAAGTGGCGGTCGCGGCGCAGGACGAGTGGGCGCTGTGGCAACCGGACCGGCGACTGCGGGGGCTGATGGATTTTCTGGAGCGTGTCAGTGACGAACTCGACGGCTGCCCGGTGATGGTCCCGGTCTGGAACGCCGCGCCCGCGATCGCCTGCGGCAACTCGTTCGTGCTCAAGCCATCCGAGCGCGACCCGTCGATCGCGTTGCGCCTCGCGACCACGTTCCTCGACGCGGGCCTGCCGCCCGGCGTCTTCAATGTCATCAATGGTGACCGCGAGGCCATCGACGCGCTCATCGCGCACCCCCGTGTCGACGCGATCGGTTTCGTGGGACCTTCGGCCGTCGCCGAGTCCGTGCAGGCGACGGCGCTCGCGTACGGCAAGACGGCGCAGTGCTTCCACGGCACCCGCAGTCATCTCGTACCAGTGCCGGAGCCCGACACCGACGAGGTGGTCGGCGCCCTCGTCGGCGCGGGTACCGGCCCGGCCACCGAGGCGCAGATGGCCACCTCACTGGTGGCCCAGTTCGCCGACCGCGCCCCAGACCCGGTGGTCGAACGCCTGGCCGCCGTCTACCGTCCCGACTTCCGCCGTTCGGCAGGTTCCCGATGAACGATTCCCTTGTAGACGGTCATGCCTGAGCTGACGCGGCCCAAGCGCCGCCCCGCCAGGAAACGCGGCGGCACTCGCCCGGCCGTCGTGCTGGTCAGCGAGCTCGAGAGCCACCTCGAGCTCATCTGCAGGCTCGGCGAAGTCGGCCTGTACGAGCCGGAACTTTCCCGCCTGCAACGAGAAGACTGCGTCTTCGACGTGGACGTCTCAGGCGAGGTGCTCGCCGAGTACAAGGAAGCCGAGACGGCCCAGTTCGCGCAGCTGCTCGGGCAGTTCCAGGCGGTGCTGCTCGGCTACGACGAAGGCACGGGGGCGCGGACGTTGCTGCGGGATCTGTTGCCAGGGCTGGAAGGCATCCTCGATACCGGAGGCAGCACACTGCTCGGCTACGAAGAGGTGCTGATCCGGTTCCACGACGACCCGGCGTGGGATCTGAATACGTAGGCTATTGGAAGTCGCAGCCGGGGTTGGGCGCGTCCTCCGAGAGCGGGCTTCCGGTCGGCAGTACGTAAAGCACGTCGAGCACCACCGGCGTGGTGCCGAGGTTGCGTCCGATGTGGACAAGGTCGGGGTGCTCCGGGAACGTGGAGCCGGTGCGGTACACGTCCTCGGTGACGCAGTCGGCGTCGTTGTGGGTCAGCGTGCCCGCCTTGACGAAGGCGTAGAGCGTGCCGTCGTGGTAGTGCCAGCCGGTGCCGCCGCCGGGCTGGATGGTGATCTCGCGCAGGATGTAGTCGGTCTTGCCGAGGGTGGTTTTCGAGAGGATGACACCGGTCACGCCTGAGCTGGGCGTGGCCTCGGCGGTGGCAGGGACCAGCAGCGCGCCCAGTACGGCCGCGCCGGCGAGAATGCCTCGGACTGAGTTGCGCATGGTGATCCCCTTCGAGTAGACGGCTCGGAGGTTATCGGCAAACGCGCAGCCGATCCATGGCCAAAGGGGCGAGATCTAATGGTCGATCGGGTCGTGAGTGGTACGGCCGGTTCTAACCCAATGCCACGTAGCTTAAGTTGATCTTGCTTGTGGTGTTGGGTTCTCGGCGTGGCGGCGTGGCTTG
>NZ_JBHWEB010000080.1:0-45331 GCF_042734395.1 Amycolatopsis sp. NPDC059657
AACCCTGACCCCCCACCCCGACAACCGGACCACAGTGGACACACCGGATGCAACGCCGGCCACATTCCCCTGCCCGCACAACCACCACAAGATCAACAACCACGAAAACGATCACCCAAAGCCAGCCGGTGGATCCAGGCTTAAGAGAGCGTGTGACGGCTGGCTCGAAGGCTGCTGCTGTGCGCGTCGGAAACCGTAGGGCTGGAAGGAGTTCAGGTGTCGAGCAGGCGGATGGCGTCGGATGCTGTGTCCGTGCGCGGGCAGAGGCGGCCCCATAAGAAACACTCCGCTGAAGTCGCTGAACGGGTGAGGTGAGACGGGCTCGGGCCGCCCGATCGGGCGGTGAAACGGGCGGTGTTCCGCGCGCTTTTAGTGCTGGTGGGGCGATTCCCAGCCTGGCAGGGTGAGACCCGCTGGGCATGTTCCGGCGATCGATCCCTCACTTGTCCTTGTACGGGAGGAAATCCATGCGCCGAAGGCGCCTTTCACTGGCGGTGGCCGTGCTCGCCGGAAGTATCGCGCTCGCAGCACCGGCCGAAGCCGCCCAGCCTGAAGCCACCCAGACTGACGCCGCCCAGATCGCCAGGCTCACCACCGGTGTGACCGCGGGTGTGGCCTGGAAGTCCTATACCTGGGACCGTGACCTGCACGCGGGCGACTGCACGATGTTCCATGGCGCGACCTGGACCATCCGCGCTGACGGGACGGCCAGCTTCCAGGGCACCGTGACCAGCAGCGACGACAACGACGCCTGGTTGATGCAGGCGCATCTCCTGACCGTTCAGCAGGGGCAGCTCGTCCAGCTCGAGAACGCCTTCCCTGATACCCGGGAGCGCATCATCTTCGCGAAGAACATGCCCGACCACAACCGGCAGTATCCGTGGTCGACCTCGGGTGGCCGGTTCCCCTCTTGGTATTTCGACAGGGTCGGGAGCATGCAACTGATCTCCAACTGCTGAACCCATCCCGATTCTGGAGGAAAGAAGTGCGCTTTTCCCTTACGGTGGCGGCAGTGGCCGCGATCACCGGAAGTTCGCTGGCCGCCGCTCCCGCCGAGGCGGCGGGGACCGTCACCGTCGGCGCGACCGCGGGGGTCGCCTGGAAGTCCTATACCTGGGAGCACGACCTGCACGCGGGCGACTGCACCCTGTTCGGCGGCGCGACCTGGACCATCCGTGCCGACGGCACTGCCAGTTTCCAAGGCACAGTGACCAGCAGTGACAGAAACGACGCTTGGCTGATGCGCGCGTTCCTGAAGAACTCCAGCAATGTCTCGCTCGTGCCGCTGTACAACCAAGCTCACGACGTCGCGGACTGGAAGGTTTTCGCGCAGAACCTGCCCGATCCTCGGCTGCGGTACGACTTTTCCCGCAGCGCTTCCTACGATAAGCGCGTTTTCGACCAGGTGTCGACCATGGGACTGCTCAACGACTGCTGAGCGCCGTGGCTCGTGACGTGTGACAGAGCCACACCTCATGCCGCGGTGAAAGTGTGGCTCGCGCACATATCCAGAGTGGGGTGGTCAGTACTTAAAGTGTTGCCACTATGAACAAGGTATTCCCGGCCGCCGCCGATGCGGTCACCGATGTCCACAATGGAGCTTCGCTCGCGGTCGGCGGCTTCGGGCTGTGCGGTGTGCCGCAGGTGCTGATCGACGCGGTGCACGGCACCGGGGCTTCCGGGCTGGCGCTGGTGTCGAACAACTGTGGTACCGATGGGCGTGGGCTGGGGGTCCTGCTCGAATCCGGGCGGGTCGCGAGCGTGGTCGCGTCCTATGTGGGCGAGAACAAGGAGTTCGCTCGCCAGTATCTGGCAGGCGAACTCGAGGTCCACCTGATTCCGCAGGGCACACTCGCCGAACGGCTGCGTGCGGGCGGGGCCGGGATTCCCGCCTTCTATACGCCCGCCGGCGTCGGTACCCAGATCTCCGAAGGCGGGCTGCCGTGGCGCTATGCCTCGGACGGGACCGTCGCGGTGGCGTCGCCGCCAGGGGAGACCCGTGTGTTCGGCGGCCGTGAGTACGTACTGGAGCGGGCGATCACCTGCGATTTCGCGCTGGTCCACGCGGCTCGCGGTGATCGGCACGGGAACTTGGTCTTCCGTCGTTCGGCGGCCAACTTCAACCCGATGGCCGCGACCGCGGGGCGGATCACGATCGCCGAGGTGGAGGAGCTTGTCGAACCCGGCGATCTCGACCCGGACGAGATCCACGTTCCCGGCGTCTACGTCCAGCGAGTCGTCGAGCTGACTCCCGAACAGGCGGCCGACAAACCCATCGAACGCCGTACGACCGCTGAAAGGATCGCCGACTGATGTCGTGGACACGTGACCAGATGGCGGCGCGCGCGGCGGCCGAACTCGCCGACGGCAGCTATGTGAACCTGGGCATCGGGCTGCCGACGCTCGTGCCCAACCACATCCCGGACGGCGTGCGGGTCGTGCTGCACTCCGAGAACGGGATACTGGGCACCGGGCCTTATCCCGGCGACGCGGAGGTGGATCCCGATCTCATCAACGCCGGCAAGGAGACGGTCACCACGCTGGCCGGGGCGAGCTTTTTCAGCTCGGCCCAGTCGTTCGGGATGATCCGCGGTGGCCATATCGACACGGCGATTCTCGGTGCCATGCAGATCTCCGCGCGCGGAGACCTCGCCAACTGGATGATCCCGGGGAAGATGGTGAAAGGCATGGGCGGCGCGATGGACCTGGCCCACGGCGCGCGTCACGTCGTCGCCCTCACCGAGCACACCGCGCGCGACGGCAGCTCCAAGATCGTGGCCGAATGCAGTTTGCCGCTCACCGGCCGCGGGTGTGTCGACCGGATCATCAGCGACCTGTGCGTACTCGACGTCACCGCCGAGGGGCTCCGCCTGGTCGAAACCGCTCCGGGCGTGACCCGTGACGACGTCGTCGCCGCCACAGGTGCGCCGATCATTTAGAGGCGTCGGGAACGACGACGACCTTTCCGGCGGCCGTGCCGGACTCGGCGAAGCGCAGCGCTTCGGAGATCCCCGAAAGCGGGAAGACGCGAGCGATGCGTGCGCTGATCACCCCGTCGGCGAGCTGGCCGAACACGACTTCCAGATCGGCTTTGAGCTGGGCGCGGTGCTTCGCGGGGTTGCGCTTGCGGCCCGCCCAGATGTTGAAGAACGTGGTGGTGCGGCCATTGGGCAGCGCACGCCAGAGCAGGAGCCTGCCGACCAGCGCGAGCACCGGCAGCTTGGCGTTGCCCTCCTGGTCGCGCGTCGCGGCGGTGCCGTAGGCGACCAGCGCACCACCGCGACCGAGCATGGCCCACGAGGTCTTGATGCCGGGACCGCCGACGTGGTCGAACACCGCGTCGACGCCGCTGGGGGCGAGTGCGCGGACCCCGGCGGCGACGTCGCCGGAGCGGTCGATCGCGATCGCGCCGAGTTCCCGCACGTAGTCCATGTGGCGCTGGGAGACGACGCCGATGACCCTGGCTCCGCGATGCTGGGCGAGCTGCACCAGGAGTGAACCGACGCCGCCGTTGGCGCCGAGCACCACGACGGTGTCGCCGCCGCCGACCTTCGCGAAGTCGATCATGCGCTTGGCCGTCACGCCGTTGACGATCACGGCTTCGACGTCTTCGGCGCTCAGGCCGTCGGGCACCGGGACGAGGTCGGCGGTGTCGGCGACCAGGCGGTCGGCCCAGCCGCCGGTCTTGGACAGCGACGCGACCCGCTGCCCGACCGCGAGGCCGCTGTCCGGGCCGCCGACGGCCTCGACCACGCCGACGAAGTCGTAGCCGGGCACGAACGGGAACGGCGGCTGGTCGTAGTACTTGCCGCGGCGCATCTGCTGCTCGGCGAACGAGACGCCGGTCGCCTCCATACGCACCAGCGCCTGTCCGGCGGCGAGCGCGGGGACCTCGCGGGTCCGCAGCCGCAGGCCGTCCGGGTCCACCACTCCTGGCAGCTCGACTTCGGTGATCATGGCGTCCTCCTGGGCTTTTGTTGTCCTCTGGCGAGAGCAACGATGCCGTGGCGGGCGCACTGGACGCGTCGGTGAGAACTACCTAGATCGCCGCCTATGCGGATCACAAATGGGTAACGCCTGAGCTTGCTGTCTTCAGCCTGTTGGCGTTCAGAGTTCTACTCGTGCGTCACATACCTGTTGAATGTTCATGGATATGAACGGAGTAGCAGTGTTGCCACTCAGACCTCTCCGGCGGCTCGGCGTTCTCGCCGCGACGGCGGCCGTGTTGAGCCTCCCGCTGTCCGCCGGCGTCGCGTCGGCCGCTCCTGCCTCCGGCGGGGCGTGCTCGTTGCCGGTGCTGGCCCGTTTCTGCCCGCCTAAGACCGTCGTGCTCGACGGAAAGCGCCTGCTGCTTAACAAGCTCGCCCTGCTTGTCGGGGAGCGGACGGTCACGGCTTCTCTGAAGGATCTGCTCAAGCAGGCCGACATCGCGGTCAAAGAAGGGCCGTGGACCGTCGTCGACAAGGAGCGCGTGCCGCCCAGCGGCGACAAGCACGACTACCTGAGCCTCGCCCCGTACTGGTGGCCCAGCAAGCCGAAGACGCCGGAGAACCCGCTCGGCTGCCCGTACGTGCAGAAGGACGGTGTGCTCAACCCCGAGACCACGGCCGTCCCCGACAAGGCCGAGCGGCTCAAGGCGTTCGGCTCGATCTACCAGCTCTCGCTGGCCTGGTACTACACCGGCAAGGCCGACTACGCGCGCCGCGCGGCATTAGACCTGCGGACGTGGTTCCTCGACGCCGCAACGAAAATGAACCCGAACCTGAACTTCGCGCAGGGCATCCCGTGCAAGAACGACGGCCGCGGGATCGGCATCATCGAGTTCGCCTACACCTTCACCCAGGTGCTCGACGCCGCCGCGATCCTCAGCACTGGCGCGCCCGGCTGGTCGAAGGGTGACGAGAGCGCGTTCAAGGGCTGGTCCACCGACTTCCTGACCTGGTTGCGCACCAGCCAGTACGGCAAGGACGAGGCCGCGGCGCAGAACAACCACGGCACGTTCATGGACATGCTCACTTCGGGCATCGCGCTCTACACCGGACAGACCGCGGTCGCGAAGGACATCCTCGAGAAGGCCAAGGCCGGCCGCATCGACCCGCAGATCGCCGCCGACGGCAGTCAGCCGCAAGAGATCACGCGCACACGGACCTACCACTACTCGACGTTCAATCTGGTCGCCCTGACCCGTCTCGCTCAGCTCGGCGAGCGCGCGGGGGTCGACCTGTGGGGTTACCAGAACCCCAAGGGCGGCAGCATTTTCAAGGCTGTCGACTTCCTGCTCCCCGCGGCGACCGAGGGGCAGTCGCAGTGGAAATACCCCGACCTCAACTTCCTCCAGTACGCGGCGCTCGACAGCGTCCACGCCGCGGCCGACGCAGGTGACCGCGAAGCACGCGCGGCGCTGCCGAAGGTGCCCAAGTCGCCGATCGGCGATCTCTACCCGGTCCGCCCGGCCGCCGAGCAGCTGGACGACATCTCGACCACCGGCTGAGTGAGGCGCTGGGACCGGTGACGACCGGTCCCAGCGGCTTGCTTGTTCACCGGGGATCTGTCTATCCTCCAATTCACTACAATGTGTAGCGAATTGGAGGCGACGTGGCTGGGCGACCCCGGGATCCCGAGCTCGAGAAGCGACTGCTGGACGCGGGCTGGGCGCTGCTGACGAGCCGGGGCTATGACGCGCTGACCATGGCGAAGGTGGCCGCGGAAGCCCAGGCGCACCGCACCGACCTCTACCGGCGGTGGCCGACCAAGGCGCAGCTCGTCGTGGATGTGCTCGCCGGTCACCTGCCGCCGGTCTCCGAACACGACACCGGGACCCTGCGCGGGGACCTCAAGGCCATCGTCGACGACTTCGCCGAATCCTGGTCCTCGAGCTGGGTCGACGGGCTCATGGCGCTGACAGCCGATCTGCACCACGACCCGGACGCCGAACTCGCGTTCCGCACCATGGCCGAGGGGCGAGGGCGGCCGCTGCACAACGCACTCACCCGTGCCATGCGGCGGGGCGAAATCGGCGAGATTCAAGAACTCGGCCTGGTCGGCGACCTGATCGAGGGCCCGTTGATGCACCGCCGGATGATCGGCCGCCAGCCGCTGACGCCGGAGTACCTCGACGCCGTGGTCACGTCGGCGCATCGCCTGCTGACCGGCATGTCGGTGACGCCGTGAACCTCCACGACCTGTCCGCCACGGAGCAGCTCGGCGCGCTGCGCGGGGGAGAGGTCAGCTCGCGTGAACTGACCGAGCACTACCTCCGGCGCATCGAACGGCTCGACGCCGGGCTCGGCGCGTTCATCACCGTCACGCCGGAACTCGCCGTCGAGGAGGCCATTCGCGCCGACAAGCGGATCGCCGAAGGGGAATGGGCGCCGCTGCTCGGGCTGCCGATCGGCATCAAAGATCTCTATCCGGCCGCGGGTGTGCGCACGACGTTCGGCTCCGCGGCGCTGGCCGGGTTCGTCCCGCCGGACGACTCCTGGACGACCGCGTTGGTGCGTCGCGCCGGGGCGGTGCTTGTCGGCAAGACGAACACCGCCGAATTCGGCGCCACCTGCTACACCCACAACGACGTGACGGCCCAGCCTGCCGTGACACCGTATGACCGGGGGCGTTACTCGAGCGGCTCCAGTGGTGGTGCCGCCACGGCTGTCGCGGCCGGGCTGTTGCCGCTGGCCACGGCGGGCGACGGGGCCGGGTCGACGCGGACTCCGGCGGCGGCCTGTCATCTGGTCGGGGTCAAGCCGAGTCGCGGGCTGGTCGGTTCGCCCGCGCTCGTGAGCACGACCGTCGAGGGGCCGATCGCCAGGACCGTGGCGGACGCCGCGTTGCTGCTCGATGTGATGGCTGATGGGCATTTTGCTTACGAGACAAGAAAAACGCTGAGTGTCGCGGTGTGGACAGAGACGGGTCTCGGTGGGCGTCCGCATCCGCAGGCGGTCCATGCCGTGGAGCGGACGGCGGCGCTGCTGCGGGAGCTGGGGCACGACGTGCGCGAGGTGCCGATCCCGGCCGTCTGCGACGAGCCGGTGCGTCAAGCGCTGCGCAAGCATTTCGCCTCGTCGGTACACGCGGCGGTGTCCACTTTGGTCCCGCCCGATGATCGGGACATGCTCCTGCCGTACACGCGCTATCTCGACACCGAGGGCGCGGCGATGCCGGGCAGCGAAGTGCTTGCCGTGCAAGAAGTTCTCGCTCATTACGCCAGCGCGTTCCTGGCGGCGTTCGAGGACTTCGACGTCGCGCTGACCCCGGTCACCAACGGCCCGCCGGTTCCGATCGGGCACTTCCTCGCCGACGGCGTCGAAGCGGTGGCCGAGTCGATGCTCGCCTGGTCCGGCTACACGCCGTGGGCGAACTTCACCGGCCAGCCCGCGATCGCGCTGCCGTCCCATTTGGCCGACGGGCTCCCGTACGGGGTACAGCTCGCCGGACGTCCCCGCCGCGAGGCCGAACTGCTCGCTCTCGCCGCCCAGCTCGAAGAAGCGGCTCTGTGGCGCGACATCCATCCGCCCTGTTGGGATCAGTGAGAGGCAGGCCCCGATGCGCAAGGAAAAGCTGGATCCCGGGCAGGGATTGACCGAGCGGTTCGTCGCGCTGCCCGACGGGCGGCGGCTGCGTGCCGTCACCGCTGGCGAGGGCGAGGGGCCGCTGGTCGTGTTCGAAGCGGGGATGAGCGCGCCTGCCGCGTCCTGGGTGCACACCCAGCGCGAGATCAGCGCGCGCACCCGGACCTTGTCCTACGACCGTGCCGGTTACGGCGGCAGCGATGACGACTCGCGGGATCGCACGCTGGAACGGATCGTCGACGACCTCACCGGGCTGCTCGACGCGCTCGGCGAGACTCGGCCCGTCGTACTCGTCGGGCACAGCTGGGGCGGGCCGATCATCCGCCTGTTCTGCGAACGGCATCCGCAGCGGGTCGCGGGTCTGGTCTTCGTCGACGCCACGCTCGCCGAGATCATGAACGCGCGCAACGCGAAACTGGCCGCGGTCAGCTTCGCGGTCATGGCCGTGCTCGCGCGCTTCGGCGGCCGGGGTCTCATCGAGAAGTTCACGCTCCCGCACGGGGTTTCGCCCGCGATCACCCCGGCCGATTTCGCCATTGTGCTGCGCGACTACGCCTGCGCGCGTGCGATGCGCGCAGGAGGCCGCGAGGCCGCGCAGATCGTCGCGGCGCTGCCGGTCATGCGCAGGCTGCAAGCGGCGGGAACCCCTGACGTGCCGACGATCTGCCTGCAGGCCGGGCGGATCGAGCGCGGGATGGCGAAGGCACGCCCGCGGTTCAACCAGCTCGCCGCCGACCTCATGGCCTCGTTGCCCCGTGGGCGGATGGTCGTCGTCGAGGAGGCGGGACACCTTCTCCCGCAAGAAGATCCGGCGGCCGTGCGGGACACCATCCTCGAAGTCGTCGACGCCGCCGCGGTGACCCCGTGATCCCCGTAGCGCTGGCCAGGCCCACCGGCCAGAGACGCCTGCTGGCCGCGCTGGTCGGCACGAACGCCGCCGCCTACATCGGCACGTCGGTGCCGATCAGCCTGTTGCTGGTCACCCACCTCACCTCGATCGCCGGCGCCGAGGCGACGTCGGCGTTCAGTCTGGTGACCGGCATCGGCGGACTCACCGGGCTGCTCGCGAACCCGCTCGGCGGCCGGATCAGCGACCGGACGGCGGCGCGGTTCGGCAGGCGCCGCACCTGGATCTTCACCGCGGGCCTCGGCGCGGCGATCCTGCTGGTGGTCATGGGCTGGACCACCGCCGTGTGGCAGGTGGCGCTGGGCTGGGCGTTGATCACGGCGCTGATCGCCTTCCAGCTCGCCGCGAGCTCCGCGCTCGCCGCCGACCAGGTGGCCCCGGCGCGCCGGGGGACGGTGTCGGGCGTGGTGGCTTTCGTGGCGCTCGCGGGACCGGTGCTCGGCTTCGCGCTGGTGAGCGCGGTACCGGCGCTGCCTTGGCTGCAATGGGGCGTGGTCGGGGTGCTGAGCGCGGCCGGTGTGCTCATGACCGTGGTGCTGGTCCGTGACCCGCGGCATCAGGTTCCCGACGAGAAGCCAAGTCTCGCGCTGGTGCTGCGGTCCTATTGGGTCAATCCGCGCAAGCATCCCGCGTTCGGCTGGGCTTGGGTGGTGCGGTTCCTGATCACCGCCGCGTGGGCGTCCAACAGCTATCTGGCTTTCGTGTTCACCCAGCGCTTCGGCGTCCCGACCGGCGAGGTGGCCGGGAAGATCCTAGTGCTGACATTGATCGGCATCCTTTGCGTCGCCGTCACCGCGTGGCTGACCGGCTGGCTTTCCGACCGGATCCAACGGCAGAAGCCCTTCGTGCTCGGCGGCGGCCTCGTGCTCGCGGCAGGACTTGTCGTGGTGGCGCTTTCGCCAGCCATTCCGGTCGTGTACGCGGGCGCCGGGATCATGTCGCTGGGCTACGGCACCTTCCTGGCCACCGATTTCGCGCTCTGCCTGCGCATGCTGCCCGACCCCGAATCGGCGGGCAGGGATTTCGCGGTGCTCAACCTCGCCAGCATCCTGCCGGTCGCGGCCGTGCCGTTCGTGGCGCCCGCGTTGCTTGCGGCGGGCGGGTTCGCGGTGCTGTTCGGTGGTCTCGCGATACTCGGCGTGGCGGGCGCGGTGAGCGTTTTACGCCTGCCCGATATCGGGCAGGAAGGTCAGCCGCGGTTCGCGGCGATGACCCGCGGCTGAGTCACGACGCGGTGAGGTGCTCGGTCAGCTTTTCGCGCAGCCGCGACGCTTCGTCGTGGTCCAGCCGGTCGCAGAGTGACAACGCGCGTTCCCGTTCGGCGCGCGCCGACTTCGGGTCGCCGTCCGCTTCGGACAGTGCCGCCAGCTCGGACAAGGTGTCCACCTGCATGGACATCAGGCCGACGCGTTCGAACAACGCGAGCGCGTCGGTCAGCTTGGCGCGGGCGTCGGGACGGTTTCCCTGACCGGCGAGGAACCGGCCCGCGGCGAGCAGCGCACGGGCCTGGCCCATGGTCGCGCCGTGCTGCTCGAACAGGACGAGTGCCTCGTCGCACTGGGCGAGTGCGGTGCCGAGCTTGCCGAGTGCGGCCAGGTTCTGCGAGGAGCGCAGCAGCAGGTACGCGTAGCTGGTGTCGTCGACGGGGGTGCGGGGGCCGTCGTGGGGTTGCCTGAAGTAGCGGACGCAGGCGTCGAACTCGGCGGCGGCCTCGTCGAGTTCGCCGTTCATGTGCCAGTGCGTGGCTCGCATCGCGCGCGCCACGTGCAGGCCGAGCCGGTAGCCCGCCTCGTCGAACAAGGCCACCGTCTCGTCGAGCAGTGCGCGTGACGCGCCGGGCTGGCCGGCGTTGAAGCGCGCGCTCAGCAGATAGATCCTTGCCCAGGCCTGTTCGCACAGGTCACCGGCCTCCTCGGCGGCCTTCCTCGCCTGCTGGGCCATCTCGACCGCGTCGCTCGCGCGGCCTAACAGCGTGGACAGTGCCCAGGCCAGGTAGTTGCGGTGGACGGCTTCGTCGCGCTTGCTGCCGAGCGCGAGCGCCGACCGCACGGCGAGGCCGAACACGTCTTCCCAGGTGCGCGCGGTGCCGCCGAGCTCGGAGTACCAGTGCATGGCTTCCGACAGGTCGAGTACCTGTTGGTGCTCACCGTTTTCGGCGGCCAGCCGGACCGCGGTCGACCAGTTCTTCAGCTCGATGTCGAGCCAGCGGCCCGCGCCGGCGGCGGTGTCGAAGGAGGGCGTGGGCGAGGGCGCCGCGTTCACCCGATCGGAGGGCTGGAAGTACTGGCCCGCGGCCGTCGCCGTGCGCACCAGCCAGTCGTTGAGGCGATCCTCGGCCGCCTGGATGGCTTCCGGCGAGTCGTCCTGGGTCAGCCGTTCGGTCGCGAACACCTTGAGCAGGTCGTGGAACTGGTAGCGGCCATAGGGATAGGACGGCTGCACCATGCTGGCGTCGGTCAGTTCTTCGAGGAAGAGCGTGGCCTCGTCCTCATCGGGGGCGTCGATGAGCGCTCGCGCCGCGCCTGCCGAGAAGTCGGCGGCGGGCACGAGTGACAGCCTGCGGAAGACCATGGCGGCGGCGGGGGAGAGCTGACGGTAGGACAGGTCGAAGACGCTGCGGATGTCGAGATCGCCCGCGGTCAGCGTGGTCAGGCGCTTGCCCTGGTCACGCAGCTGGTCGACGAGCCGGGAGAGCGGCCACCCCGGACGGCTCGCCAGCCGGTTGCCCGCGATGCGCAAGGCGAGCGGCAGCCGTCCGCACAGCTCCGCCAGCTCGATCGCGGCCGCGTTTTCCCGCGTGACGCGCGCTTTGCCGATGATGGAGGCCAGCAGCGCGAGCGCGTCGCCCCGATCCAGTGCGCCGAGGTTGAGCCTGCTCGCGCCTTCCAGTCCGACCAGCAGCTGGCGGCTGGTGATCAGCGTGAGGCAGCGGGGCCCGCCGACGAGCAGCGGGCGCACCTGGGCCTCGTCGGCGGCGTCGTCGAGGATGATGAGGGTGGCCCGGTCCTTCAGCAACGCCCGGCAGAGGTCGACGCGGTGCTCCAGCTCGGCGGGAATCTGGACGGCGTCGATGCCCAGCGACCGCAGCGCGAGATGGAGGACGTCCGCGGGCTCGTTCGGCTCGGCCGACATCCCGCGCAGTTTCAGGAAGAGCTGGCCGTCGCCGAACCGTCCGGTGAACTCGTGCGCGGCGCGCACCGCGAGGCTCGTCTTACCGGTGCCCGCGGACCCGCTGAGAATCGCGACGTGCCCGGCGCGACGCGTGCCACTCGCGAGTTCGTCGGCGAGTACGCGCAATGCCGTGAAATCTTTTTCACGTCCGGTCAGGTCGTCGAGGTCAGGGGGCAGCACACCCAATGCCGACGGGCTGTAGATCCGCGTTTCCGGTTTCGGGGCCGCACGAACGCGGCCCTGCTTCGCGATCTTCTGCAACGCGGTCAGCTCGTCGTCGCTCAGCGCCAGCGAACTCGCGAGCGCCTCGATGGTGCGCCGCTGCGGGCTTTTCGCCACCCCGCGTTCCATGTCGCTGATCGCGCGGATGCTGACACCGGAGTCCTCGGCGAGTTCTTCCTGCGTGAGCCCGGCGCGCATGCGGTATTCGTACAAAAGCGCCGCGGTTGTCATGTCCGCGATTATCCATGCGCGCCGGGCTCCGCATTCACAGCGGCTCAGTCCAGAATCTCGATGTACCCATCCGTGCCATTGACCCGGATCCGCTGCCCGTCCTTGATCAGCTGGGTGGCGCGGTCGACGCCGACGACCGCGGGCAGGCCGTACTCCCGCGCGATCACCGCGCCGTGCGTCATCAGGCCGCCGACCTCGGTCACCAGCCCGTCGACGGCGACGAACAGCGGAGTCCAGCTGGGATCGGTGAAGGCGGTGACCAGGATGTCGCCGGCTTCGAGGTCGGCGTCGGCCATGTCCACGATCACGCGGGCCCGTCCCTCGACGGTGCCCGCCGAAACCGGCAGGCCCACCAGCGCGCCGGGCGGGGCGTCCTCCCGCCGGTAGTCGCCGGTGATGGCCTCGCCGTCCGAGGTGAGCACCCGGGGCGGGGTGAGCGTCTCGTAGGTCTGGAACGCTTCCCGCCGCTCCTGGATGAGGTCGTGGTCCGCCTTGCCGGAGCGCACGACCTCCTGGAGCTCCTCGAACCGGAGGTAGAAGATGTCGTCCTTCGCGTGCAGGACGCCTTCCCGGACAAGCCGCTCGGCTTCGCGCAGCAGTGCCTGCTTGTAAGCGAAGTAGCGGCTGATCATGCCGTACTTGGGGTACTCCCGGTACCCGGCGAACGTGCGGACGCGGTCGATCATCCGCTTGGTCTCTTCGGCTTTCGCCTCCCCGTCCGGGAGAGCGCGCAGCCGCGTCAGCACGTCGTCTTCCTTGCGCCGTGACTCTTCGAGGCCCTGTTCGAAGCGTCGCTTGCCCGCGCCGGGCTCGAAGTTCTTGACGTTGCCGAGGATCGTCGGCACGAGCGTGGCGGGACGCTCGGTCCAGCGCGTCCTCGTGATGTCGATCTCGCCCGCGCAGCGCATGCCGTACTGGTCGAGGTAACCCTGGATGGCGTCACGTGCCTCGCGGCCGCCTTCGAGCTCGGCCAGCTCGTCGAGGAAGTCGTCGTCCGAGACCTTCCGCAGGAACTCCACGACCTCCGCGTGCGGCCGGATCGTGTCCGCGACGTCGAGCAGCGCCAGCCCCATTTCGGAAGTGACGTTGTGCGGCACGGACTGGGTGAGCGCGTCGGCCGCGTTCTTTTCGCCCAGCCACTGCTCGAGGTGGTCGTTGAGCCACCACGTCGTGTCCATGCTGGCCATGATCGCCTGGAAACTCCGCCGGTCGAACAGGAGCCGCCGCAGCTCCGCGAGGTCTTCCTGGATGAAGTCCACCAGCGCGGGCCCGGACAGTGCCTGGATCTCGCGCCGCAGGGTGGCGACCGACTCCTGGTTCTGCGCGATCAGGTCGGTGACGATGGCCGGATCGGTCTCGATGGGCGCGGGCTCGGCTGCGGCGGCCGGTGGCGTGGCGGGGTCCGGAAGCGAGGGGATGAAGCCGTCGCGGTCGAGCACGGTCTGCAGTGCGTCCCGGAACAGCGGATCCGACTTGCCCGCGTTACCCATGACGGCCTCGCGCCCGGACGGAGTCGCCAGCATCGGGGCGACGTCGACGAACAGCCTGCCGCCCGCCTCGTGCATCGGCCGCGGGGTGGTCAGCTGCCAGAAGGACAAGCCCAGCGGCTTCATCGCGTCGGTCATCATCTGCTGGTGACCGACGGAGAGGTAGACGTGGTTGGCGTCGTCGTCGGTCACCGGGACCGGGAACAGGGTGGTGATCGGCCTGCTCTGCACGACGTGGAAATCACCGTCGACCAGGCACCATTCGATGTCCTGCGGACTGCCGAAGTGCGCTTCGAGCCGCCTGCCCAGCCGCACCAGGTGGATGGCTTGCGCTTCGGTCAGCGTCGGTAGCGTCTGCCGTTCCGGCTCGATCGGCGTGTCCACGGTGCCGCCGCCCGGCACCGCGTGGACGGCCAGCCGCTTCGTGCCGATCGCCGTGGTGAGCACCTGGTCGTCGCGCACGGTGTAGACGTCGCCGTTCACATGCCCGGAGACCAGCGCCTCGCCGAGTCCCCAAGCGGCCTCGACGGTGGCGATCTTCCGGTTCGACGTCACGGGGTCCGCGGTGAACAGGATCCCGGCGGCCTCCGGGAAGACCATCTCCTGCACGACCACGCCCATCCGTACGGCGCGGTGGTCGAAGCCGTTGTGCTGCCGATAGGTCACCGCCCGCTCGGTGAACAGCGAGGCCCAGCACCGCTTGACATGCAGCAGGACCTCCGCCGTGCCGACGACGTTCAGGTAGGAGTCCTGCTGACCCGCGAAGGAAGCGGTCGGCAGGTCTTCGGCCGTCGCGCTCGATCGCACCGCGTAGGGGACCTGCTCGCCGAGCCGCTCGCTGATCGCTTCGACCAGCTCGCCGGGCATGGTGACGCCCTCGATGATGTCCCTGATCTCGGCGCTCAGCGCCCGTACCGTCTCGCGGTCATCCGGTTTGACCTCCGCCAGCCGGTCGAGATGCTCGTCGATCGACGGCGCGGCGGCCATCACCTGCCCGAAGGCCTCGGTGGTCACGCAGAAGCCGTCCGGCACGCGAACCCCGTCGATCCGCGAGAGCTCACCGAGGTGCACTCCCTTGCCGCCGACGTCCGCGATGTTCGCGCGGTCGATCTGCTCGAAGCCCAGCACGTAACCCAATTCGGTAACTCCATCGTTCGTCTGGTCGGTACGCGACGAGCAGTATGGATCATCTTCCGGCGCCTCATGAGGTCCGCGAATCTGGTATAAACTGAAAGAGAGGGGCGCGCTGCGGGCTGCCGCGCCTCCCGTCCCGCCGCCGGCACCCACTCGGGTGGCCACGATGGCGGTCGGCCGCCGATATCGAATTAGCCATTCGCGATATGTGGGTCTGTTTGCACAATTTCGTGTCATTGAGGCGTGACCTCCACGATTCGGTTGTGCTATTCGACACCTTGTGGCTTTAATGCTCTTGTTGGCCGCCGCGGAACGCCGCCCGATCGATGGCCGATCATCGAATTTCACACGTTCCGGGAGGTTTCATGTTCTTGAAACGGATCACGGCGGCCGCCGTGGCCGCGGCTGGTGTCGCCGTGTCACTGCCCAGCGCGACAGCGGCTTCGGGGGTGCCTTCTTTCGACCACATCGTGCTGGTGATGTTCGAGAACAAGGACTACAAGGAAATCAACAACAGTTCCAAGGCGCCCTATTTCAACAAGCTCGCGGGCCAGGGTGCGAAGTTCACCAAGGCTTTCGGCACCACGCACCCCAGTCAGCCCAACTACATCTCCCTTTTCGCGGGCTCGACGCTGGGTGTCACCAGCAACAAGTGCAAGGACTTGGGCAACAAAGAGAATCTCGCGACCCAGCTGACCAGCGTGAAGAAGACGTTCGTCGGCTACGCGGAGAGCATGCCGTCGGACGGGTACACGGGATGCGAGAGCGGCGAGCTCTACGCCCGCAAGCACAACAGCTGGGTGAGCTTCAGCAACGTGCCGAAGTCCAGCAACAAGCGGTTCTCCGCGTTCCCCAGTGATTTCTCGAAACTGCCGACGGTCGCGTTCGTGACCCCCGATCTCTGCAGCGACATGCACGACTGCGGGATCGACACCGGCGACAAGTGGCTGAAGAAGAACCTCGACGCGTACGCGCAGTGGGCGAAAACGCACAACAGCCTGCTGATCGTCACCTTCGACGAGGACAACGGCTCCTCGGTCAACCAGATCTTCACGGCGTTCGTCGGTGCGCACGTGAAGCAGGGCAGCTACAGCACCTCGATCAACCACTACTCGGTGCTGCGCACGATCGAGGCCGCTTATGGCCTTCCTGGTATCGGCGAGGCGGCGAAGAAGTCGCCGATCTCGGGCGTCTGGAACTGACCAGCCTCGTGAGTGTTCCCGACGGCTATTGCGCGGAAAGCCAAATATGGCTGGTGAGGGACTCCGTCCCTAGGTCCGGCGAGCGCGCTCAAGCCTCGGGTGGGCTTGAAGTGAGGGGGCCTTTGGGTGCGTAGTAAGCACTCGAGGGCCCCCTCGCGTCACGATTGGCTCTGGCGGTGTCCGCGAGTGGTAACTCTGCGTAGGCCGGCTGTTTGGGGTGTGTGGGTTTTGGGGCGTTAGACGACCCAAAACCCACACATCAAGCCCCGGTGGGAGGTGGCTGACGCTGGCCAAGTTCGCCCAGTACGACCTGACGCCTTTGCGCGAGTGGTAACTCTGCTCCGTTGGATGCAGCAGAGTTACCACTCGCGGCCCGTCCGAGCCTCGCGACGTGAAGACCCCATCGGCCCGTCAGGAGCACGCCACATTTGGCCTTCCCTCAATAACCGTCGGCGACACTCACGACCTAGGCGACCGGGTGCATGCAGCCCATCGCGTCGGCGGCGGTCTCGTCGCCGCCGCGCTCCAGGTGCGCCTCACCCCAGAGCCGGACGCTTTCCACGACGGGCAGGACCGTGGTCCCGTAAGGCGTGAGCCGGTAGATCACGGGCGCCGGGACCGGCCCGGTCTCGATCCGCTCGACGAGACCGTCGGCCTCCAGCTCGCGGAGCTGCTCTGCCAGCACCTTGGGCGTGATCGGCGCACCCCGGCGGCGCAGGCCCGCGAAGTGCGACTCGCCGTGGGCCAGCCAGTACAGCAGGGTGAGCTTCCACTTGCCGCCGATCGCGGCGAACGCCGCCGCCATCGGGCAGCCGGGCAGCGGGTTGGGGCGGGGGTTACCCGCAGGTGCCTTCTTGTCCATGGCCGTGCTCCCTCAGATAGTCGCATCATGAACATGCGCACGCTGCTCACCGTCCCACATGGACGGGTTCTCGTCGCCCTGCTCGTCGGCCTCACGCTGATGGCGCCGGCTCCGGCGTCGGGAGCCGAGGAAGGGCAACAGGACTTCGACTGGGAGATCGGCACCTGGCACACCGATGTGCGAGTGCTCGCCGACCCACTGTCGGACACTCAGGACGAATGGCTCCGTTTCGGGGGCACATCGGTCGTACGGCCCTTGCTGGACCGGCGGGCGAACGTCGTCGAGCTCAAGGTCTCCGGCCCGAACGGGCGGATCGAGGCGCTCAACATGCGGCTCTACGAGCCGGGGGCGAAGCGCTGGAGCCTGACCTTCGTCAACATCCGCGACGGGCTGCTCACCCCGGCGGTGTACGGCGGATTCCGCAACGGGGCAGGCGAGTTCTACGGCGACGACCAGCTCGGCGGACGCCCGATCAAGGTGCGCTTCCGCATCGACCGGCAGGGCCCGGACCGGGCGAAGTTCGAGCAGGCGTTCTCCGCGGACGGCGGCGCGACCTGGGAGCCGAACTGGATCGCCGTCGACACCCGCCGCTCATGAGGCGAGGACGTTGTCGAGGCGCGTCATCGAGTCGAGTACGCCGCGTTCCATGCCGCTTTCGACCATCGCGTCGCGGCTCGCGACCGAGAGGAACACCGAGTGCTTGTGGACGCGGGTGCGGCCGCCGAGGTCCTCGAAGGTGAGCGTCTCGAGGCTGACCTCGGTGGGCCAGCCGTCGAACTGGAAGGTCTGGACGATCCGCTCGTTCGGCACGACCGCGTGGAACACGCCGCGGAAGACGTACTCGCCTGCGTCGTCGCGGTGGACGTAGTGGTAGCGGCCGCCGTCGGTCACGTTGTACTCGATCAGGTCCATCGACATGCCGGACGGGCCCAGCCACAGGGGGACGATCTCCGGGTCGGTCCAGGCGCGGAAGACCTGGGCGGGGGTGGCCTCGAACTCGCGGACGATGTCGATGAACGGGGTGTTCGGCTCGGCCGTGATCGTGGTCTCGTTCATTTTTCTTGCTCCTTAAGGGTTTCCAGCACCGCGTCGAGGCGGCGATGACGTTGTTCCGCGGCTAGGCGGTAGTTGTCGAGCCAGCTGGTCAGTTCCTCCAGCGCGGCCGCGTTCAGGTGGCAGGGCCTGCGCTGGGCGTCGCGGCTGCGGGTGATCAGGCCCGCGGCTTCGAGCACCTGGATGTGCCGCGAGACCGCCTGTTTGGTGATGGTGAACGGTTCGGCGAGCTCGTTCACGGTCGCGTCGCCGCGGGAGAGCCTGGCGATCATCGCGCGCCGGACGGGATCGCCCAGCGCGGCAAACGCCCGGTCCAGCCGCGCCGCCACTTCGTCAACTGCCATGTTGTTTAACTCATCTCTTTATCAACCGATGTGTTGACTATAGGTCGGCCTCCGTCGGGGTGTCAAGCGTCCGCAATCGGGAGGTTGGTAGGTCACGGAGTGGTGCGGAACTGTGGGAAAGGAGCCCGCCCAGGAAACTCGGCCGACTACTGGAGGAACAATGTCTCTCGAAAACGGCAATGGGACCGCCGAGCCGTTGGAGATGTTGCACACCCATCGCGTCGACGAACCGCTGGGACCGCCGTTCCTGTCCGCCCTGAAGACCGGGGTGCCGGTGTGGGTGGTCCAGCGGCACCCCGAGGCCAGGCAGGTGCTGACGGACCCGCGGCTGAACCGGGCCTCGCTCGTCGCCCCCGACGCGCCGCCACACACGCCTTATCCGAATCTGCTCACCGATCCCTCGATCCTCAACAATCTCGACGGGGAGGAGCACCGGCGGTTGCGCCGTACGGTGAGCAAGGCGTTCGCGCCGCGGTCGATCGCGCTGTGGCGGCCGTGGGTCGCGTCGGTGGTCGACGGCCTGATCGACAAGCTCATCGAAACACCCCAGCCCGCGGACGTTATTTCCGGCTTCGCGAGTTCGTTGCCCAGTTCGGTGCTCAGCAGGCTGATGGGGCTTGATGAATTCGACCGCGACCGGCTGGCCAATTTCTGCGATCACGCCTTTTCCACCACGGCTTTTCCGCCGGAGCAGGTGCAGGCGGTGCTGGGGGAGTTCGCGGCCTTCGGTGCGGAGGTCGTCGCGATGCGCCGCGCCGAGCCCGGCGACGACCTGGTCAGTTCGCTGATCAAGGCCGCAGACGAGGACGGCGGGCTCCCGGAAGAGCAGATCGTCGGACTGGTCATCCTGCTGACGGTGGCCGGGCACGAGGTCACGACGACCGTCATCGGCAATACCCTGGTGTACCTGCTCACCGATGGCCGTGACGCCTGGCGCGCGCTCGGCCAGGACGAAAGCCTGGCGCCCATCGCGGCCGAACAAATGCTGCGTGGCATTTCGATCGGCGGGGACATCCTGCCGGGATTCATGCGCCGGGCCATCGAAGACGTCGAAATCGGCGGGGTGCTGATCAAAAAGGGCGAGCTGGTCGCGGCGGACACGAAAACGGCCAACCTGGACCCGGAGGTCTACCCGAAGGATCCGCGCGAGGCCCCGTTCAGCGCGCTGGGCACGCCGCATCTCGGTCTCGGCGCGGGCCCGCACTATTGCCTGGGCGCCTGGCTCGCCAAGCTCGAAATGGAGCTGACGCTGCACCGGCTGCCGAGCCGCCTGCCTGACCTCCGGCTGGACGTGGCCCCGGAGAACATCGAATGGCGGCCGGGGCAGATGACCCGTAGCCCGCAGGTCCTGCCGGTCACCTGGTAGTTCCGCCGCAGGGCTTTCTGTATCGCAATGGGGGATTGATCATGGCTATTGCCATTGTCGGGATTTCGTGCCGTTTCGCTCAGGCGGCCGACATTTCGGAATTCTGGGAACAGCTCAAAGCGGGGGCGAATTTAATCACCGAGATCCCGGTCGATCGCCGGGACGGCGATGAATCGACCTACGCGGAAGGCGCCCGCTGGGGCTCGTTCGTTTCCGGGGTCGACCGGTTCGACGCCGGGTTCTTCGGCATCTCGCCGCGTGAAGCCGCCGCGATGGATCCGCAGCAGCGGCTGACGCTCGAGCTGAGCTGGGAAGCGTTGGAGGACGCCGGAATCGTCGCGGAATCCATCCGGGGAACGCGGGCCGGTGTGTTCATCGGCGCGGGCCGCGACGACTACGCGCGACTGTCCAAACGAGACAGTTCGCAGCACACGTTCGCGGGACTCCAGCGTGGGATCATCGCCAACCGGGTCTCGTACTTCTGCGGGTTGCGTGGACCGAGCATGGTCGTGGACACCGGCCAGTCGTCCTCGCTCGTCGCGGTCCACCTGGCCTGTCAGAGCCTGCTCGCGGGCGAATCCGAGATCGCGCTCGCCGGTGGCGTCAATCTGAATCTCGCTGCCGCGAGCGCGCGGGACGCGGCGCGGTTCGGTGGTCTCTCGCCCGATGGCCGGTGTCATACCTTCGACGCACGCGCCAACGGTTTCGTGCGTGGTGAGGGCGGCGCCGTCGTGGTGCTCAAGCCGCTGGCCGCCGCGGTGGCGGCAGGCGACCGGATCCACGGGGTGATCAGCGGCGGCGCGGTCAACAACGACGGCGGCGGGGACGGCCTGACCGTCCCGAGCCAGGCCGCGCAGGAAGAGGTGCTGCGGGCCGCGTACGAGCACGCCGGGGTCGACCCCGCGCGGATCGGGTACGTGGAACTGCACGGGACCGGCACCAAGGTCGGCGACCCGATCGAGGCCGCCGCGCTCGGCGCCGTGCACAGCGCCGCCAGGGAGGCGGGCGATCCGCTGCCGGTGGGCTCGGTGAAGACCAACCTCGGTCACCTCGAAGCGGCCGCGGGTATCGCCGGTCTGCTGAAGGCCGTGCTCGCCATTCAGCACAAGGAAATCCCGGCCAGCCTGAACTTCACGACCCCGAATCCGGAGATCCCGCTCGACGCGCTGCGGCTGCGGGTGTGCACGGAGGCGAAGGGCTGGGACGACGGGCCGCGGTTCGCCGGGGTGAGCTCGTTCGGCCTCGGCGGGACCAACTGTCATCTCGTGCTCACCGATCCGCCCGCGCCGTGCGAGACACAAGGCATTGTGGGACAAGAGCTTCCATTCGTCCTTTCTGGACGCTCCGTGAAAGCATTGCGTGAGCAGGCTGTCCGGCTCGGCGAATACGTCGAGAATCACCCGGAGATCTCACTCGCGGATCTCGCCTATTCGCTGGCGACCACGCGCACCGCGTTCGAGCATCGGGCCGCGCTCGTGGTGGCCGATCGGGGAACCTTGCTGTCCGGGCTGCGGGCACTCGCCGAGGGCAGGGACCCCGAGCCAGTGGGCGCGAACACGCCGGCCGGCATCTATGTCGGCGGCGGCCAGCCCGACTGGGAGGCGGTGTTCGACGGCGCGGGTGTGGTCCGATTGCCGACTTACCCGTTCCAGCGCACCCGCCATTGGGTGGACGGCGTGCGGGAACCGGTACGCACGAAACCGCGGGTCAACGACGACGCGCTGCTGAGGGTCGTGCGCGAGCAGGCCGCGCTGGTGCTGGGGCACGCCGATCCCGCCGAAGTCGATCCCGACCGCAAGTTCGCCGACCTCGGGTTCACCTCGCTGATGGGCGTGGAACTCTACGAGCGGCTCCAGCCGCTGGTGGAGACGCAGGTGTCCCAAACCGCGTTCCTCAACTACCCGACGCCGCGCGCCTTGGCGAAACACCTGCGCGCGGCCCCCGAGACATCCGCCGCGCGACCGAAGGCGGATCCGGTCGACGAGCCGGTCGCGATCGTGGGCATGGCGTGCCGGTTCCCCGGCGGTATCGCCACGCCGGATGACCTGTGGCGCGTCGCGGCCTCCGGCGTCGACGCGATCGGCGAGTTCCCCGCTGATCGTGGCTGGGATCTCGACTCGCTCTTCGACCCGGATCCCGACCATGTTGGCACCTCCTACACGCGAAACGGCGGTTTCCTTTACAACGCAGGGGATTTCGACGCGTCGTTCTTCGGCATCTCCCCGCGCGAGGCGCTGACCACGGATCCGCAGCAGCGGCTGCTGCTGACCACCGCGTGGGAGGCGTTCGAGAGCGCCGGCATCGACCCGGCGTCCGTGCGGGGCAGCCGGACGGCGGTGTTCGCTGGCACGCTCAACCACGATTACATGCCCAGGGTCCACACCGTCCCCAAAGGACTCGAAGGTCACCTGATCACCGGAAACACCGCCAGCGTGCTGTCCGGTCGGCTGTCCTACTTCTTCGACTTCCGCGGGCCCGCGATCACGGTCGACTCGGCGTGCTCGTCCTCGCTGGTCGCGATGCACTTGGCGACCCAGTCGCTGCTGCGCGGTGAATGCTCGCTGGCGCTGGCGGGCGGCGTCACGGTGATGGCGACGCCCGAGATGTTCGTCGAGTTCTCACGCATGCGCGGACTTTCGCCGGATGGCCGGTGCAAGCCGTTCGCCGCCGCCGCGAACGGCACCGCCTGGGCCGAAGGCGCCGGGCTGCTCGTGCTGGAGCGGTTGTCGGACGCCAGGCGCAACGGGCACCGGGTGCTCGCGATCGTGCGCGGCTCCGCCGTCACCCAGGACGGCGCGTCCAACGGCATCTCCGCGCCGAGCGGGCCCGCGCAGGAGCGGGTCATCCGCGACGCGCTCGACAGCGCCGGGCTGACCTCGGCCGACGTCGACGCGGTCGAGGCGCACGGCACCGGGACCCCCCTCGGCGACCCGATCGAAGCGCAGGCGCTGCTCGCCACCTACGGGCAGGGCCGCGAGCGCCCGCTGCTGCTCGGCTCGCTCAAGGCCAACATCGGGCACGCGCAGGCCGCGGCCGGTGTCGGCGGCGTGATCAAGATGGTGCAGGCGATGCGGCACGGGATGCTGCCCAAGATCCTGCATTTCGACGAGCTCAGCCCGCATGTGGACTGGTCCAGCGGGCAGGTCGCGCCGCTCGCCGAGCACACCCCGTGGCCCAGGTCCGACCGGCCGCGCCGGGCGGCGGTGTCGTCGTTCGGCATCAGCGGCACCAACGCGCACGTGATCCTGGAGCAGCCGCCCGCCGAACCGACGCGGGAGCGGCCGGTGCTGCCGCTGGTGCTCTCGGCGAAGACCGAGGCCGCAGTCCGTGAGCAGGCGGCTCAGCTCGGCGCGCACCTCGAACGCGAGCCGGACCTCGATCTCGCCGATGCCGGGTTCACGCTGGTGACCGGCCGGGCGAGATTCGACCACCGCGCGGCCGTCGTCGGCCGTGACCGCGACGAGTTCCTCGCCGGGTTGCGCGCGCTCGCTTCCGGCAAGACGGCCGCCGGGACCGCGGTGGGCCGGACCCACGGCAGCAGTCAGCCGGTGCTGGTTTTTCCTGGTCAGGGCACGCAATGGGTGGGCATGGCGGTGGAGCTGCTGCGCTCCAGCCCGGTCTTCGCCGAGCAGATGGCCGCCTGCGAGCGGGCGCTGGGGGAGTTCGTCGACTGGTCGTTGACCGAGGTGCTCGCCGACGAGACCGCGCTCGAGCGGGTCGACGTCGTCCAGCCCGCGCTGTGGGCGGTGATGGTGTCGCTGGCCGCCGCCTGGCGGGCGCACGGTGTTTCGCCTGCCGCGGTCGTCGGGCACTCGCAGGGCGAGATCGCGGCGGCGACCGTCGCGGGTGGACTGTCCCTTTCGGACGGTGCGCGGGTGGTGGCGTTGCGCAGCAAGGCGATTCGCGCGCTGTCCGGCCAAGGAGGTATGGCTTCGGTCGGGCTCTCCCGAGCTGAAGTCGATCTCAAGATTCAGCAATGGGCGCCGCGGTTATCGGTCGCGGCGGCCAATGGCCCGGCGTCCACGGTGGTCTCCGGTGAGCCCGGCGCGCTGGACGAGTTCGCCGAGGCGCTGGCGGTCGATGGCGTGCGCGTGCACCGGCTGCCGGTGGACTACGCGTCACACTCGCCGCAGGTGGAGCAGTTGCATGAGGTGTTGCTGCGTGAGCTGGGCCCGATCGTGCCGCGGACGAGCGAGGTGTCGTTCCACTCGACGCTGACCGGCGAGCTGATCGACACCGCCGGGCTGGACGCCGAGTACTGGTACCAGAACCTGCGCAATCCGGTCGAACTGCACCAGGTACTCGGGTCGCTGGCCGAGCAGCACGCGCTGTTCGTCGAGTGCAGCCCGCACCCCGTGCTGACCGTCGGCGTGCAGCAGATCCTCGAAGAGAGGGCACGCGACGGCTACGCGCTTGGCACACTGCGGCGCGGCGAAGGCGGCATCGACCGGTTCCTGCTGTCGCTGGCCACGGCGCACGCGCACGGCGCGGAGGTCGACTGGGGCACGGTGTTCCCGACCGGGAAGCACATCGACCTGCCCACCTACCCGTTCCAGGTCGAGCGGTTCTGGATGGTGCCGACCGGCACGCCTACCGCAGGTGCCTCGGATCATCCGCTGCTCGACACCACGATCCCGCTCGCGGGCACCGACGGTGTGGTGTGCGTCGGGAAGCTGTCCCGGCAGAGCGCGCCTTGGCTGACCGACCACGCGGTGACCGGCACGGCGCTGCTGCCGGGGACCGGGTTCGTCGAACTGGCGTTGCATGCCGGTGAAGTGACCGGCTGCGTGACGGTCGAGGACCTCGTGCTCGAACACCCACTGCGGATCCCCGAGCGGGGCGGGGTCGAGCTGCAGGTCGTCGTCGGCGGGCCGGACTCCGCTGGCCGACGGGACGTGACTGTCCACTCGCGACCGGATGCCGATGAACCCTGGACTCGGCACGCGACCGGGACGCTTGCCCCCGCTGTTACGGCTGGGGACTCGTTGACTGCGTGGCCGCCGCCGGGCGAGGTCGTCCCGATCGACGACGCCTACGACACGCTCGCCGACCTCGGCTACGAATACGGGCCCGCGTTCCAGGGGCTGCGGGCGATGTGGCGCGACGGCGCCGACCTGTATGCCGAGATCGTGCTGCCAGCGGCCGCAGGCGACGCCGAGCGGTTCGGACTGCACCCGGCGCTGCTCGATGCGGCGCTGCACCCGATCATCGTTGCCGCGCCTGATGAACTGCGGCTGCCGTTCTCGTTCGCGGACGTGTCGTTGCACGCCCGCGCGGCGACCATGCTGCGGGTGCGGTTGTCGGCCGCCGGTGGGGCTTTCGCGATCACGGCGGCCGACGGGACCGGTGCGCCTGTGCTCAGTGCGCGGTCGCTGGCGTTGCGGCCGATCTCGCCGGAGCAGCTGGGGTCGGCGGGGCGTGGACATCTGCGTTCGCTGTTCAAGGTCGACTGGAAGCCGGTTTCCATTCCGGCGACGGCGGCCGATGATGTGGTGATCGTCGAGGTTCCCGCCGGAGACGATGTGCGCGGGTGTCTCGAACACGTGCTCGGAATCGTGCAGGATTGGCTCAGCAACAAGGATTCCGAGGCGCGCAAGCTGGTCGTCGTGACCAGCGGCGCGATCGCGACCGGCGACGTCGACCTGGTGAGCGCGCCGGTCTGGGGCCTGCTCCGTGCCGCGCAGTCGGAGAACCCCGACCGCTTCGTGCTCGTCGACGCCGACGAGCCGGCACCCGAACTGGTCCGCGCCGCCGCGGCGACCGGGGAGCCGCAGGTCGCCGTGCGTGGCGGGCAGCTGCTCGTCCCGCGTCTGGTCAGGGCGGCCGTGCCGGACGACGCGACGCCGCCGGTGCTCGACCCGGACGGGACGGCGCTGATCACCGGCGGGATCGGCACGCTGGGCCGGTTGTTCGCCCGGCATCTCGTCACCGGCTATGGCGTGCGGAACCTGGTGCTCACCGGCAGGCGTGGCCGTGACACCGAGGGCGCGGCCGAGCTCGAAGCCGAGCTGACCGCGCTCGGCGCGCGGGTGACGATCGCGGCGTGCGATGTCGCCGACCACGACCAGCTCGCCGAAGTCCTGGACGGCCTCGAACACCCGCTGACCGCGGTGATCCACGCGGCGGGCGTGCTCGACGACAGCACGGTCGCCGCGCTCGACGCGTCGCGTTTGGACACTGTGCTGCGCCCGAAAGCCGACGGCGCCTGGAATCTGCACAAGCTCACCGAACATCTCGACCTCGGCGCGTTCGTGCTGTTCTCGTCGGTCGCCGGGATCGTCGGCAATCCCGGGCAGGCCAACTACGCCGCCGCCAATACCTACCTCGACGCGCTGGCCGTCCATCGCCGGGCGGCGGGACTGCCCGCGACGACGCTCGCGTGGGGGCTGTGGGCGCAGGACACCGGCATGACAGGGCATCTCAGCGCTCTCGACCGGACGCGCATGGCACGCAACGGCCTCGTCCCGATGGAAGCGGAGCTCGGTCTCGCGCTGTTCGACGCCGCTCTCGCGCTCGACGAGGCGCTGCTGGTGCCGGTCCGGCTCGACCTCGGCGCGCTGCGGGAAGCGGCCAAGTCCGGGACGCGGCCGCCGCTGTTCACCGAGTTGCTGGGCACCGTGCGCGCGCCCGCGGCCGGGCAGGCGGTGGTGACCCCGGTGCGCGACGAGAAGGCGATGCTGGACCTCGTCCGCACGACGACGGCGACGGTGCTCGGTCACAGTCCGTCGGACTCGGTGAACGACGACCAGGCCTTCGGCGAGGCAGGCGTCAACTCGTTGTCCGCCTTGGAGCTTCGCAACGAACTCAATGCCGCGACCGGTCTGCGGTTGCCCGCCACCGCCGTGTTCGACTACCCGACACCGGCCGCGCTGGCGAGCTACCTGGCCGACCAGGCCTGGGGATCCGCCGCTCCCGCCGTCGTGGCGGAACGGCCGCGGACACCCGCCGACGAGCCGATCGCCGTGGTGTCCATGGCGTGCCGCTTGCCGGGTGGAGTGTCCGATCCGGACGGTCTGTGGCGCTTGGTGGCGGAGGGCCGGGACGCGGTCGGGCCGTTCCCGGCCGGACGTTGGGACGTCGAGGCGCTCTACGACCCGGATCCGGAGGCGCCAGGGAAGTCGTATGCGCGGCATGGCGGTTTCCTCGATGACATCGAGTCGTTCGACGCGAGGTTCTTCGGCATCACGCCGAAAGAGGCCGCGGCGATGGATCCGCAGCAGCGACTGCTGATGGAGACGACCTGGGAAGCGTTGGAGCGCGCGGGGATCGTGCCCGCTGCACTCGCGGGCAGCGGTACTGGTGTTTACGTCGGGATGATGGCCAGCGACTACCTGGTCGGTTCGCGGCTGGACCAGATGGACGGGTATGTCAGCACTGGCTCTGCGCTGAGCGTGGCTTCCGGACGCTTGGCGTATGCGCTCGGGCTGCACGGGCCCGCGTTGACCGTGGACACCGCGTGTTCGTCGTCGCTGGTTGCGGTGCAGTTGGCGGTTCAGGCGTTGCGGTCGGGGGAGTGCGATTTGGCGCTTGCCGGTGGTGTGACGGTGATGGTGACGCCGCAGTTGTTCGTGGAGTTCAGCCGGTTGCGGGGGCTTTCTCCGACTGGTCGGTGCCGCTCGTTCTCCGATGACGCCGATGGTGCTGTCTGGGCTGAGGGCGCCGGGATGGTCGTGTTGAAGCGGCTGAGTGACGCCCGGCGCGATGGTGACCCGGTGCTGGCGGTGCTGCGGGGGATCGCGGTGAACCAGGATGGGCGCAGCCAGGGGCTTTCCGCGCCCAATGGCCCGGCGCAGGAGCAGGTGATCCGGCGGGCTTTGGAGCAGTCCGGGCTGGAGCCGGGCGACCTGGACTACGTCGAAGCGCATGGCACGGGCACGCCGCTCGGCGATCCGATCGAGGCCAACGCGCTGGCGCAGGTGTTCGGGGCCCAGCGGGAACGTCCGCTGTACGTCGGGTCGTTGAAGTCGAATCTTGGGCACGCTCAGGCGGCGGCGGGGATCGCCGGGCTGATCAAGGTGGTGCAGTCGTTGCGCCACGAAACCCTGCCTGCGAGCCTGCACGCCGACACGCTCAGTCGCCATGTCGACTGGGACGGCAGCGGTCTGCACGTGCTCCAGGAACCCACCGCGTGGCCTGCGGCTTCCGGTCGCGTCAGGCGGGCGGGGATCAGCTCGTTCGGGATCAGCGGCACCAACGCCCACCTCGTCATCGAGGAAGCCCCGCAGGAAAATCCCGAACCGGTGACTGAGGTACCCGGCAAGCGGCTGTACGTCGTGTCGGGACGCAGCGAGGCCGGGCTGCGAGGTCAGGCTGCTCGGTTGGCTGGGCATCTCACGGACCTGGCAGGCGTCGCCGACGCGCTCGCGCGGCACCGCAGCCACTTCGAGTGGCGGTCGGCGATCGTGGCGGGCGACCGCGAGGAACTGCGCGAGGCGCTCAACCGGGTCGCCGACGGCCGGACTCCGCTCGCCCCGCCCCGTGACGAACAGCCGGGCAAGGTGGCGTTCGTCTTCTCCGGGCACGGCGGCCAATGGCCCGGCATGGCACTGGAGTTGCTGGAGGAATCCGAATCGTTCCGCGCCGAGCTGACCCGGATCGACGAAGCGGTCCAGCGGCAGGCGGGCTGGTCGGTCCTCGAGGCGCTGCGCGGCACGTCGCTCGACCGGACCGAGTATCTGCAGCCGGTGTTGTTCGCGGTCAACGCGGCGCTGGCCGCCGCATGGGGGCCGTTGGGCGTCACCCCGGACGCGGTGGTCGGCCACAGCCTCGGCGAGATCGCAGCCGCCTATCACGCGGGCGCGCTGACCCTCGACGGCGCAGTCGCCGTGGTGACCGGACGAGCGACCGCGGCGGCCCCGCTGGTCGGGCAGGGCGGCATGATTTCCGTGCCACTGCCGGTTTCCGAAGTCGAAGAACTCCTTGCCCCGTATGCGGATCGGCTGTTCATCGCCGCGGTCAACAGTCCCGGTGCGACCGCCATCGCGGGCGACGCCGAGGCGTTGGCCGACCTGCGAAGGGAACTCGAAGAGCACCGTGTCGACGTGCGCGCGCTGAGCACGCCGTTCGCCTCGCACACTCCGCTGATGGAACCGGTGCGCGACGCACTGCTCGATCGGCTCGCCGGTATCCAAGGGCAGGCCGCGGCGACCCCGTTGTACTCGACGGTGCTGGGTGAACCCGTCGTCGGTGACCGGCTGGATGCCGAGTACTGGTACGGCAATCTCAGCCAACCTGTCCGGTTCGCCGACACGATCCGGCGGATGCTCGACGACGGCTATCGCTACTTCGTCGAGCTGAGCCCGCATCCGACGTTGCTGTCCGCCATCGAGGCGACGGCCGCCGAGGCCGGGATCGAGGCGGTCGGTGTCGGTTCGCTGCGCGAACGGCAAGGCCACGAAGCACTGCTGCGAGGACTGGGGGAGCTGTACGTCGCCGGGCACACACCCGACTGGACGGCTTCGCCCAGCGAGGGCAGGCATGTCGACCTGCCGACGTACGCCTTCGCCACCGAGCGCCACTGGCGCACGCCGGCGCTGGCCGGCAGCAGTGGCTCGGAGCTGCTCGGCACGCACATCGAGTCCAGCGACGAGCCTGGCCGTCACCTCTACCAGTGCGAGATCGACCTGCGGGACAGCCGCTTCGGCTACCTCGCGGAGCACAAGGTCAACGGCGAGGCTTGGCTGCCCGGCGCCGCCTTCCTCGACATGGCACTCGAAGCCGCCGGGCCGGACGCGCAGCTCGCCGACGTGCAGTTCGTGCGGCCGCTGGCACTCGATCCGGAGAAGTCCGTGCGGCTGCAACTGGTACTGCGGCCGGCCGAGGACGGCACCCGGTCGTTCACCATCGCCTCCGCGGCGACGGGCGAGCGCTGGGAACGCCATGTCACGGGACGTGTCGTAACAGCACACGAGGAGTCGCCCGCCGATCTGCGGCTCGACGCCGTGCGCGAGGAGTGCGGCGACGACGTCGACCTGTCCGCCGTGTACGCGGGGCTGAGTGCCCGCGGCATCGAGTACGGCCCGGCTTTCCGGGCGCTGGAGCAGGGATATCGCGGACCCAAGACGGCCGTGGGACGGCTGGCCGCCAAGTCCGCGCGGGGCTACCTCGTGCATCCCGCGATCCTCGACGCCGCCTTCCACACGGCCGTGCTGCCCGGCGGCGCACCGACCGGGACGTTCGTGCCCGCCGGGGTCGGACGGCTGCGCTTCACCGGTGTCCGCGGCACGCCCACCTGGGTGAGCTGCCGCCTGCGGTCCGTCTCCGACGACGCCGCGACCGTGGACTTCGGCATCTGGGACGAGCATGAGAACCTGGTGCTGGAGATCGAAAACCTCCGGCTCGCGGCGCTTTCGCCGCTGGACGGTGCGTTGTTCGAGACCCGCTGGCAGTCGCGTCCGGCCGCGCAAGGCACGCCTGCCACCGGTGGCTGGCTGATTCTGGCCGACGAGAGTGGAGTGGCCGACGAACTCCACCGCCGCTTCGACGCGGCGGTCATCGCCCGCGCCGGCACGGCATACGCCATCGACGGACCGGGGCGGTACACAGTGGACCCGGCCGATCCGGAGCACCTGGACCGGTTGCTGCGCGAGGCTTTCCCGGACGGACCGCCCACTCGCGTCGTCCAGCTGACTGCGCTCGACGCTCCGGCCATTGAGGACGCCACGTCAGCCGAGGAGGCGGCCAGGCTCTGCTGCCTGAGCACGATGACACTGGTGCGCGCACTCGACGGCAGGGCTCCTCGCCTGTTCGTGGTCGCCCGCGGCAGCCAGACGGCCGGTGACAGCACCTCGGTGGCCAACCCGCAGCAGGCGCTCGCCTGGGGCTTCGGGCTCGCGGTGGCGCAGGAGTACCCGGAGCTGTCGGCCACGCTGATCGACCTGCCGCCCACCGGCGGCGTCGACGCGCTGTGGACCGAGCTGTGGCACGCCGACGACGAACGCCTCGTCGCGCTGCGCGAGTCCGGCAGGCTGGTGCCGCGCCTGGCCCGCACCCAGCCCGACGGCGGTGACTTCGCACCGGACGGCTTGCACCTGATCACCGGCGGGCTGGGCGGTCTCGGCCGGATCGTGGCCGAGCGGCTGGTCCGGCAAGGCGTCCGCAGTCTCGCCTTGCTGAGCCGCGGCACACCCGACGCGGAGACCGGAGAATGGATCGCCGGGCTCGAACGGCAGGGTGTTTCAGTCCACTTAGGACGTGCTGACGTCGCCGATCGTGCGAGTCTCGCCGCTGCCCTGGATGCGTTGCGGCGTAAGGCAGGCCCGATCAGCTCGGTCGTGCACGCGGCCGGTGTGCTCGACGACGCGACGGTCGCGAACCTGACCGAGGAGCATGTCCGGCGCGTGCTCGCGCCCAAGGTACTGGGCACCGTCCTGCTCACCGAGCTGGTGCCGGAGTCGGAGAACCTGGTGCTCTTCGCTTCGGTCGCCGGGCTGCTCGGTTCGGCGGGGCAGAGCCCGTACTCGGCGGCGAACGCGTTCCTCGACGCCTGGGCGCATCACCTGTCCCGTACCGGCCGCCGGGTGTTGAGCCTGGACTGGGGCGCGTGGTCCGGCGTCGGCATGGTCGCTGACTCCGGTGCCCAGCTCGGCGGGTCGGGTGTGCTCGCGTTCTCACCGCAGGAGGGCGGGGACCTGTTCGAGCGGGTGCTGACCACCGGCCGCCGCCAGCTCGCGCCGGTCGCGTTCGACACGCGGCTGCTCGACGCCAGGCCGATCTTGGACGACCTGGTCACCGCCACGGCCGTCTCGGACGACCTCGCCGACACCGTCTTCGCGGCGACCACCGAGCAGGACCGGATCATCCGGCTCGACGCCTATGTCCGGGCGCGGGTGGTCGACGTGAGCGGGGGAGCGGCGGCCGTTTCGTCGACGCAATCGTTGAAGGAACTGGGTTTGGACTCCCTGATGGTCGTCCGGCTGCGTAACTCCTTCGTCCGCGACCTCGGCGTCGAACTTCCCGCGGCGGAGGTGTTCGAGGCCGACGACATCAGCGCGCTGGCCAGGACACTGGCTCGGGCCCTTCCCTCGCAGGCGGTCCGCGTTGAAGCGGCTGTAGTCGCGACCGAGGTGCCCGACCCTGACGTGCGGCCCGCGACCCGCGATGTCGTGCGCCTGCTGCGCAGTGCCCAGCCGGGCATGCCCACCGCGGCACACGGCGTCGGCCTCGCGGTGCGGCTGACCACGCCGACCACCCGCGACGAGCTGCACGCCATTCTCGCGAAACTCGGCGCCCGGCACGCGGCGCTGCGCACCGGGATCGTGCCCGCCGACGCGGGCGGCTGGGAGCTGCGGGTCGACCGGAAGGTGGCCGACCTGCTGTATTGGACGGTCGCCGCGGGCGACCTCGACCCGGCCGAGCGGCTGCGCACGCTGCTGGAGCCGCCGTTCGACCTGGCGCAACCGTCGTTGTGGCGGTTCGAGCTGGTCGACGGGGGCGCACAGGGGCAGATCCTGGTGTTCGGCGCGCATCACGCGGTCAGCGATCTGCAGTCGTTGCTGCTGATCGCCGGGGAGATCGACGCCGGGCTGAGTGGCACGCCGCTCGACGGCACGATCACCAACCGCGATCTCGACCTGCTCATCGAGGCCCAGCAAGGCGGCGGCCGGGCGACCGCGGAGTGGCGTGAGCTGTTCCACGGCAGCAAACGGCTCGACCTGGAACTCGCCCAAGCCCGCCCGCCGGTGCGTTCCTACCGCTCGGGCAGCGCGAGCGTGACGATGCCCGCCGACCTGATGGACCGGGTGACGGCCGCCGCGAGCAGGCTGTCGATCACCCCGGCCGCCTTCTGTCTCGGGACGTTGACCGTGCTGCTGGGCAGAAAGCGGGAACGGGAGCGGTTCGTGCTCGCCGTGCCCGTGGACACCCGCATTCACGCGGACGCCTACGACGCGGTCGGCTTCTTCGGGGTCCCGGTGCCGTTCCCGGCCGAGGCCCGCGCGGGCGAGCCGGTCGCCGAAGTGCTCCGCCGGACCGACGCGCGGCTGCAACGGATCCTGGATCGCGGTGCCATGTTCTCCGACGTGCTCGCGACGCTCGCGCGTCAGGGATTGCGCCGCGAGAACGCGCCGCTCGTGGAGGTCTACTTCAACTACATCCGCTCCTCGGGCGGCCTCAAGCAGCTTGAGGTACTGCCCGCGGGGACCGGCTATTCGGACCTCGACCTGATGATCACCATGATCCCGGACGCGGCACTCATCCGGCTTGACTACAACGTCGACATCCTTGATGCCGCAACGGGTTCCGGGCTGGGGGAGGAGTTCGTCCAGCTGCTCGGGGAGCTGACCGAGGACACGAGCGAGCAGACCGCCGCGCCGGGCTTGGCGCTCGCGGCCACGTTCGCGCTCGGCAACCTGCCGTTGCTGTGTTCGGCGGCGCTCGGGGCGGACGGGCCGAAGATCGCCGAAGCGCCGTATCACCAGGTTCTCGCGGCTCTCAAGGATCCCGCTGGGGCTTTCGCGGCGTCGGAAATCGGGATCGTGCTGCTGAGGGCGGCCGACTTCGGCCGCTTCGGACCGGTGGACGACGCGATGCTCGCCGAGCTGCGGACCGCCTTCCCGGCGGCGCTCAAGGCCATCCGCAAGCCGTTGATCGTCGGGTTCCTGCCGAGCGCGGACTCCGAGGACCGCTTCACGCACTGGGAAAGCGAGGTCGCGGCGGATCTGGCGGAGTCGCCAGGGATCGCGATGCTCGGCACGGACGACTGGAACCGGCACCACGCCGCAGGGGAACGCTTCGACGACCGGACCGAACGGCTGGCGCATCTGCCGTTCACCGCGCCCTTCCAGGCGGCCGTGGCGCTGCGGCTCGCCGAGACGGTCACCGCGGTGCGCCGCCGCGCACCCAAGGTGATCGCGGTCGACGGCGACGAGACGCTGTGGGGCGGTGTCGCGGGCGAGATCGGCCCCGAGGCCGTCGATCTCGGCGGACCGCGCGCACTGCTCGCGCGCAGGCTCTTGCGGTGGCGGGAAGCGGGCGCGCTGCTGATGCTCGTCTCCAACAACGACGAGGCGACCGTTCGCGCGGTGCTCGACCGGCCCGAAAGTGTGCTGAAGCCAGAACACTTCAGCGTGTTTTCGGCCGCGTGGGGACCCAAGCCACAGCGGCTCGACGAGGCAGCACGCACGCTCAATGTCGGAGTCGACAGCTTCCTGTTCCTGGACGACAACCCGGCCGAGATCGCGAAGGTGCGGTCCGCGTTGCCCGAGGTGCTGGCGGTGACCTGCCCGCCGACGGATGAGCTGGCGGAGTTCCTGTCCCGGTTGTGGCCGCTCGTCCCGGCGGCCGCGACCGCCGAAGACGCGCTGCGCGCGCGGTTCTACGAGCAGGAGCGCGAGCGTGACGCGGCCGGCAGGCAGGCGGGCTTCGAGCAGTTCCTGGCCGACCTGGAACTGGAGGTCGACATCACGGCCGTCGCCGAGGCGGACGTGCCGCGTGCGGAGCAACTTGTCAGCCGTACCAACCAATTCACCTTGCGCGCACGCTCGTCGGACGGCGGCGATGTCGCACGCTGGCGGGAGCGCGGCGAGCTGTGGATCGCCTCGGCGCGTGACCGTTTCGGGGACTACGGCCAAATCGGGTTGCTCGCGGTGCGCGTCGAGGACGGGCACCTGGACGTGATGGCGTGGCAGCTGAGTTGCCGGGCGCTGGGCCGTGGGGTCGAGGAGCGCCTGCTGGAGTTCCTCGCCACCCGCGCCGAGGAACTCGGGTGCGCGACCGTCCGGCTGGCCGCCGAGCGCACCCCGCGCAATGTGCCTGCCCGGCGGCTCTTGGCCGCACTCGGCGGTGGTGACTCCGGCGACGAGCGGCTCGAGGTCGTCCGCACCCCCGATGAACTGCGGATTTTCCGCTCTTGGGAGCAGTGATGACTGGAGGAGACATGAGCGAGCAGCGTGCGACGGCCGAGTCCATCGAACGCGGCGGCGGGCTCAGCGTCGACGATCTGCTGGCCAGCCTGACAGGCGGCGCCGCGGCACCGAGCCCGGTGGCCTTCCCCCGCGATGTCGACGGGGTCGCCGCCGCCATCGCGGCCGCGGCGGGCCGTCATCTCCCGGACGGTCACCTCGCGACCGACGCCGACTTCTTCAACGCGGGTGGCACCTCGTTGCAGGCCGTGGATCTCGTCGCGGAACTCGAAGCCGAGCTGGGTATCGAGTTCGACCTCGACGAGGTGTTCGCCGACGCGAGGCCGATCAGCCTCGCCCGGCGGTGGGCGGAGAGTGCCGGAGTCGAGCACGACCACACCAGGGCGCGCACCGAGGATCTCGATCAGATACTCGCTGACCTCGCGCTGGTGGACCGGTTGCCGTTCGTCGACGTGCCGGAACCGTCGCCACCTAGCCGTATCCTGCTCACCGGCGCCACCGGGTTCCTGGGCAGCCACATGCTGCTGGACCTGCTTCGGTACAGCGACGCCCAGGTGTACTGCGTGGTCCGCGCGGCCGACGAAGAGTCGGCCGTCGCCAGGCTCGGCGATGCGCTGAGGGGCTTCCGGCTGCCCTGGTCGTCGGAGCTGCGCCGCCGGGTGACCGTGCTGCCCGGTGACATCCGGGAGCCGAGGCTCGGACTGACCGAAGACCGGTGGCTGAGCCTCGCGTCCGAAGTGGACAGTGTGGTCGGCGTGGCGGCCGCCGTCGACTTCCTGCGCGGCTACCAATCGCTGCGGACGGCCAACGTACTCGGCGCGGTGACGCTGGCCGAGTTCGCGGCGACCGGCAGGTCCAAGCCGTTGCACCACATCTCGTCGATCGCCGTGTTCAACGAGGTCGGCATCACCGCCATGGGCGAGGACGACCCGCTCGCGCACGCCGACCGGCTGATCTCCGGCTACGACCAGACGAAATGGGCGGCGGAGGTCGCACTGCGCCGGGCCCGCGACCACGGACTGGTCGTCACCGCATTGCGTCCCGGGGGCATCGGCGGCCACACCAAGACGGGCGCGCACAACCCGCAGGACCTCAGCAGCGGGTTGCTGTCGATCTTCGCGCGGTACCGCACCGTCCCCGGCTTCCGGTACCTCAACGCTGCCCCGGTCGACTGGGTCAGCCGGGTTGCCGCCGCCGTGGTGTGCGAACCCGACGCGTGGGGCTTCGACTACAACCTCACCGGTATCCCGGCCACGCTCGATGACGTGGTCAGCGACATGGCGCTGAGCGGCATGCATCTGCGCGTCCAGGACTGGGACGAGTGGCGCGTCCAGACGTTGGCCCGCCTCGAGGCCGAGCCGATTCCCGAGCTGGCTTTCATGACCAGGGTGTTGCAGAGCCCGACGGCCTTGAAACTGTGCGAGGCGACCTTGAAGGGCCCGGCGGCCCGCGCCGACCGGACCAACGCGCTCGTCGAGGCGCTCGAACTGCCGCCAGCGACCGTCTACAGTGGACAAGATCAGCTCAAGGCCTTCGAGGAGCTGGCCGAAGCCGGTCTCGCCAGGTTGCCGCAGAAGGGCGACGAGCGGTACCTCTGGTTCTCCGAAACGACCGAAGGGTTCGTCGGCGACAGTCCATGCTCGATGGCATTGACGCTGTCGATCGCGAGCATGTATCAGCTGGTGCGGGACCGGCGAGTGGACGTGACCGGCGAGGTTGTCTGCCAGGCCGTCCACGCCGCACCGCTGACCGTGGAGACCGGTGATCTCTGGGTCCGTCCTGATGAGGGCATCCCGGTGCAGCACGGCATGAAGCATCCGCTGTTGCGGTACCGGCTGCGCCTGCGTGACGCGGACGGCGGCCTGTGGTGGCTCGAGGGTCACAAGTATTCGCACGTCCATTGGAATGTGTGGAAGCAGTGCACGACGCTCACGGTCGAGATCGGCCGCGAAGGCGCCGAGGCGGCTTTCACCGGCGAGGTCGTCGTGCCGCGCGAGTCGTATGTCCGCGACCAGATCGACGGCATCAAGGTCGACCCGCGCCTGACCGGCCGAGAGCAGCGAGCCGCCAAGGTGACCTGGCTCGCCTGGTTCGGCATGGAGATGAGCCGCGGCCTGCTGCCGCCGTTCGCCCGCGCCGCGGCCGACCTGCTCGACCTCCGCCGCGCCCGAGCCACCGAGGAGCACTGATGACCAGGTCCCGCAAGCTGCGCAGGGTCAGGACGGACGCGGCACTGCGCCTGCTCAGGCACCGTCTCCCGGCCGTCGAGGAGATCCCCTTCCGCGCGGCCGACGGTGTCCGGCTCGGCCTGACCCGCGTCGACACCGGCTCGTCCGACCGTCCCGCGGTCCTGTTGCTGCACGGCCACACCGCGTCCGCCGACATGTTCCTGGTACCGGAGATCCGGAACATGGTCGACGTGCTCGTCGACAACGGCTACGAGCCGTGGCTGCTGGACTGGCGCGGCAGCTGTCGCTTGCCGTACAACGAAACCGGGCGGCGCTACACCTACGACGACGTCGCGCTGCACGACATCCCGGCCGCGGTCTCCTACATCCGCGGCCGCATCGGCGACAGGCCGTTGTTCGCGGTCGCCCACTGCATCGGGTCCATCGCGCTGTCCATGAGCATGACCGCCGGGCTGGTCCCGGGCCTGGCGGGCGTGGTGTCCCAAGGCGTGTTCCTGACACCCCGGTTGCCCGGCCGGATGTCGCGGCGGATGACGGTGGCGGGTGAGCTGATGAAGAACCGCTTCGACCACATCCCGGTCGACTTCCGCAAGGTCGGCCTGTGGTCGAAGTACACGCCCCTGTTCGCGCTGGCCGCGCGCAAGGCCCAGTGCCCCGACCCGACCTGCCAGATCCTGCACAACTCGGCGTGGGGCATGGGCATTTCACTGTTCGTGCACGAGAATCTGTCGGAGTCCACGCACGACCGGCTGGCGGATCTGTTCGGCCCCGCTCCACTGTGGATACTGCCGCACCTGCGCCGGATGGCGCTGGCCGGGACCGTGGTCCGCTGGAACGACACCGACCATCGCTACGGCGCGCTGCCCGCCAACGCGCTGGACGCGGCCGGCCGCATCGACACCAGGGTGCTGCTGCTCGCGGGCTCCGAGAACGGCCTGTGGCAGGACTCGCAGAAGGTGTGCCGGGACGTGCTGGCGAACCGGCAGCCCCAGCTGGACGTGTCGTACGTCGAGATCCCCGGCTACGGGCACCTGGACACGTTCATCGGCAGGGGCGCGGCGCTCGACGTCTTCGGCCACATCATCGACTTCCTGGACAAAGCCGAGTCGTGAGCGCCGCCGGGCTCGGCGGCGGTGGCAAGATCTGTGCATGCCAGACGACGATCGAAGGCCTGCCGGAGCCGATGAGGCGACGGCGTACATCGCGTTCGATCCGAGATTGCCCGCAGGCGCCCACTGGCCGACCCGCGACCCCGACGTGCCGCGGACGTATACGCAGATCGCGGTCCAGGTGGCCGTCCGGCCGCCGCCCCCGTCGCCGATCGAGGAGCCGCGGTCGCTCGCCCAGTCGAGTGGCAGGCTGGCGATCGCCGCCGTGATCAGCAGGCTGACCGGGTTCGGCTGGAAGCTCGCGCTGGCCGCGGTGATCGGGACCGGGGTGGTCAACGACGCGTTCAACGTGGCCAACAACCTGCCGAACATGGTGTTCGAGCTGCTGCTCGGCGGGGTGCTGTCCAGCGTGGTGATCCCGCTGCTGGTGCGCTCGCACGACGACGAGGACGGCGGCGAGGCCTACGCCCAGCGGCTGATCTCGATGGCCTTGGTGGTGCTGGCGCTCGGGACCGCGCTGGCCGTCGCCGCCGCGCCGCTGTTCACCGCGCTGTACGTCGACGGGTCCTCGCCCGACGCCAACCCGGCGCTGGTGACCGCGCTCGGCTACCTGCTCTTGCCGCAGATCCTGTTCTACGGTCTGTTCGCCCTGTTCGCGGCGGTGCTGAACGCGAAGAACGTCTTCGGGCCGCCCGCGTGGGCGCCGGTGCTGAACAACCTGGTCGTGCTGGCCGCGCTGGCGGTGTTCTACCTGGTGCCCGGCGAGATCTCGCTCGACCCCGTCCGGATGGGCGACACGAAACTGCTGGTGCTCGGCCTCGGCGTGACGCTGGGCATCGTCGTGCAGGCGCTGGCGCTCATCCCGCCGTTGCTGCGCAGCGGATTCCGCTTCAAGTGGCGCTGGGGCGTCGACCCCCGGCTGAAGGAATTCGGCAAGCTGGCCGCCTGGATCTTGGGCTACGTCGCGGTCGGGCAGGCCGGGCTGCTGGTCAACACGCATGTGCTGACCAGCGGAACCGCCGGCGGCGTGACCGCGTACACCTACGCGTGGCTGCTCTTCCAGCTGCCGTACGGCATCATCGGCGTCTCGCTGCTCACCGCCTTCATGCCGAGGATGAGCCGCGCCGCGGCCGACGGCGACATCCCCAACCTGGTCGGCGACCTCTCGTACGCCGCGCGGTTGTCGACCGTGCTGCTCGTGCCCTGCTCGGCGGTGCTCGCGGTGATCGGCACCCCGATCGGGATCGCGATCTTCACGCTCGGCAGGGGCACGCTCGCGGACGCCGACCGGCTCGGCCAGACGCTGGCGATCTCCGCGCTCGGCCTGTTGCCGTACGCGATGACGCTGCTGCAGCTGCGGGTGTTCTACGCGCTGAAGGACGCCCGCACGCCGACCCTGATCATGATCGTGATGACCGCGGTGAAGATCCCGCTGCTGCTCCTGTGCCAGGCGCTGCTCGACCGTGACCAGCTCGCGCTCGGCGCGATGCTGATCAACGGCGCGACCTTCGTCGTCGGCGCGATCATCGGCCAGGTCTGGCTGTGGGCCCGCATCGGGCACCTCCGCAGCAGGCGCGCGCTCCGCGTCATCGTGATCACGACGGCGGTCAGCGCGCTCGGCGCGCTCGCGGCGGTGGGCGCCGGGCTGCTGGTACCCGGCTCGCTCGGCCCTTCCGTGCAGGCGTGGGTCCGGCTGCCGATCGAGGGCGCCGTCGGTGTGGTCGTCTCGTTCGGGTTGCTGGCGATCTTGAAGATCCCCGAGTTCGATCCGGTCACCCGCCGGATCACCGGGCTGTGGCGGGCGTTCCGCCGGTAGCGGAATCGGCCGCCGCGAGCCCGGCTCGCTGCCAGGATGACGGCATGGCGGACATTCTCCACTTCCACCCGAAACGCGCGCCGGCGCCCGAACCGCTGTGGCGCGAGGCGCTCGGCCGCAACCTGCGTGCCACCAGGGAAGAGCAGGGCGACCGCCTCGTCGACATCGCCGAGCGGGCGGGTATCTCACCGCAGTACCTGTCCGAAATCGAACGCGGGCGCAAGGAACCGTCGAGCGAGATGATCGCCGCGGTCGCGGGCGCGCTCGGTGTCGGACTGGCCGACCTGCTCGCCGACATCGCGGGCGACGTGCGGCAGCGGGTGGGCACGAGGCCCGCGGCTCGTCCCACGGGCCCCGTGCTCATGGCCGCCTGACCTCAGCTTCGCTGGTCGAGTACGTGGTCGGCGAGCCCGTACTCGACCGCGCCGGTCGCGCTGAACACGCGGTCGCGGTCGGTGTCGTGCCGCAGATCCGGGACCGAGCGGCCGGTGTGCGACGAGAGGATCTCCTCCAGCTGGGTCCGCACCCGCACGATCTCGTCGGCCTGCAGGATCAGGTCGGGGATGGTGCCCCGGCCCTCGGCCGCGGGCTGGTGCAGCACCACTCGCGTATGCGGCAGCACGGCACGCCGCCCGGCCGCGCCCGCGGCCAGCAGCACCGCGCCCGACGCCACCGCCTGGCCGACACAGGTCGTCGCCACCGGCGCCTTGATGTAGGTCATCGTGTCGTAGATCGCCAGCGTCGCGGCCGGGTCACCGCCCTCGGAGTTGATGTACAGGTTGATCTCCTGCTCCGGACTGTCCGATTCCAGGTGCAGCAACTGCGCGATCAGCGCGTTCGCCACCCCGGAGTCGATCGCGGTCCCGAGGTAGACGATCCGCGACGACAGCAGATGCGAGTAGACGTCCATGATCCGCTCGCCGCCCGGACCACGCGTGATCACGTTGGGAATGGTGTAGGTGCTCACGCGCCCACCCCCAGCTTGTGGGTCCGCACGGGCACGACCTGCCCGAGATCCTCGACGATATGGTCGATGAACCCGTACTCGCGCGCCTGGTCGGTGGTGAACCAGCGATCATGCAGCGAGTCGGTGAAGATCCGCTCGATCGGCTGCCCGGTGTCGGCCGCGATGATCCCGAGCACGGTGTCCCTGGTGTGCCGCAGGCTGTCCGCCTGCACCTCCACCTCGACGGCCGACCCGCCGATCCCCGCCGAACCCTGGTGCATCAGGATCCGCGCGTGCGGCAGCGCGTACCGCTTGCCCTTCGTGCCCGCGGACAGCAGGAACTGCCCGGCACTGCACGCCAGCCCCAGCGCGAGCGTGGCCACATCACACGGCACGAGCTTCATCACGTCACGGATCGCCAGCATCGACGGCACCGAACCACCCGGCGAATGAATCCACAACGCGATGTCCTTGGCGGGATCATCGCTCGCCAGCGAAAGCATCTGCGTGAGGAGGACGGTGCCGTTGTCATCGTCGAGTCCGCCGTCGAGGACGAGCACCCGCTTGCTGAAGAACTGTTCACGGAGCCGGTGATCGAACAGCGGCTGCTTTTCGTCGTTGGTCATGCTTCGAGCGTGCCGATGCGGTGGGGTCGTTCGCTCGCTTCTCTGCTGGGGGCAGATCCGCCCCCAGCAGAGCGGGCACGAGCCCTTAACCGGAAATGCTCGTCCAGCGCTGCAGTGCCGAGCCGGTGTCGGCCTGCTGGGTGACCGCGGCGCCGTTCGCGGTCGACGCGGTGGTCAACAGCAGGGTGCTTTTGACGGACTTGAGGGTATAGCTGCCATCGGCGAGTTTGGTCGCGATCCAGTGCTGGTTGGTGCCGCCGGTGCACGTCCATTGGATGATCGCCGCGCCCGCCGTCGTAGCGCCGCCTTCGACGTCCGCGCACAGGCCGGATTCGATGTTGCGGAGCTCGTACGAGCCGTCCGGCCGCGGTGTGAACTGCCAGCGCTGGTTGGCGCCGCCGTTGGTGGCCCAGGTGATCAGCTTCGTGCCCGCGGTGGTGCTGTGGCCGGGGACGTCGAGCGCCTTGCCGCCGACCGCGATGGCGTGTGTACCGCCGAGGCCCGCGTCGCCGGTCGCGGTGACGCTCAGCGTCTGCTGGGCGGCGGTGCGGCCGTCGCCGGTCCAATGCCGGACCGGGGTCGTTTCGGCGACGGTGCCCGTCAGGCCGAGCACGAGGCCGCTGTAGCGGTTGACCAGGCGGTAGGTGTCGCCCGCGCCGCGGATGACGAACCACTGCCGGCCGACGCCGGCGTCGCCCGAGGTCACCGTCGGCGCGGTGCCCCATGCCCTGGTGGCCGTCCCGGTCGAACCGACGCCCAGCAGGCCGCCGGTCGCGGAGTTGGTGATCCGGTACGAGCCGTCGCCGTTGCCGGTGAACGTCCACGCCTGCAGCGCGGAATCGGAACCCGGCGCCGAGGTGGTCGCCGAGCTGCCGGAAACCTGGGCGAGCACGCGGCCGTCACCGTTGGCGATCCGGTACGTCTTGGCCGGATCGAACGGGGCGGGCGGCCGCGTCGCGTTGTCCACGGTCAGGTTGACGTACTCCGCCGAGGTGTTTCCGGAGCAGCCGAAGGAACAGTAGGCGCGGAAGTTCTTGCCGACGATGGTGGAGCCGGTCCTGTTGGCGCTGTCGACGAACCATCGGTACCACGACGCGGTGTGATAGGCGCCGGTGTCACCGATCAGGTGCCATTTCTGTGAGGCGAGATCATCGGTGGCGTAGAGCTGCTGAGGCGCGTTGCCGCTCTGGTCGACCGCCTGTGGCTCGCCGAGATACAGCCCGAGGTAGGCGTTGTACGTGATGTCCATGACGAACAGCGGTGACGTCGCGGGCATCTTGCCCGCCGCGATCTGCTGGTCGGCCGTGCCGGTGTTGGCGGGGTCGTATTCCTTGGCGGGCGGGGTGTATCCGTTGGCGTTGCTCGCGTCGACCGGAACCTGGTTGCTCTCCTTGCCGCCCACGCCGGGCTGCGACCAGGCGCCGTCGTACCACTTCCGCCAAGAGCCGGGCGCCATCTTGGCCGACATCGGCGAGCGCGCCACGTGGCCGTAGAACGCCTTCCAGCTTCCGCTCTTGTCCACGACCCGTGAGCCGTAGAAGACGTAGAAGTAGCCCGACGCGACGTCCGCGTACAGGCGCTGGTCGCCGTCGCCGTAGTAGTAGGTCTGGTTCGGGAAGGCCGCCGTGTCACCGCGTTCGGTGCTGAACGGCGAGGTCAGCACGTGGTCCTTGATCGCCCAGGTCCGGCCTTGATCCTTCGACACGGCGTAGTCGATCGCGTCGTAGTGCAGCCCGTCGCCGAAGGGCTGCGGGGTGAACTCGTTGTGCACCAAGCCATACCAGTCGCCGGTGTCCGGATCCACCCAGGTGCCGACCAGGTCGCAGAAGTTCTTCTGCGAGTAGCGCGAGCCTGCCGGCGGGTCGGTGGACTCCTTGCCGGTCGGGCTGTTGTTGCACCGCCAGGTCGTGTCGTTGTTCCGGTCCTTGCTGTTGGCAGGGTTGACCGCGTCGCTGATCGCGCTGGAGCGGGTGGCGTCGTCGAAGTTCGTGCCGGTGAAGAACTCCCACTCCCGCACGTCGTTCGCGCCGTAGAGGGCGGCGGACTGCTGGAAGTAGAAGGTGCCGTCCTTGTCGATGTACGGCGCGGCCGGCGCGTCGGTCGGATGCGTCCAGCTGCCCTTCGCCCCGACGGTCACGGTGTATCCGCCGGCGGGCGGGTCGGCTGCGGCGGCGGTCAGCGCGCCCCCGAGCAATGCCACGGCGGCGGTCAAGGCCAAGACAGGACGCATGGTGGGGCTCCCTCGGCTGGATGAGCGAAGATGCTCGTAAAAGCGCAGAAGCGAGCATCTTCGAGCAAGGCTGATGTGCGAACATGATGAGGTTTGTTCGCTTGGCTGTCAACCGGCGTTCGGATACTTCCCGTGCGGCGACCCCGTCCGTGGAAAGATCGCGGACCATGAACCGGAAGACACTGGTGGCACTGGGACTTTTCGGGGTGACCGCGTGGGGCGAGTTCGTGCATTGGCGGGCCAGCCGCGCACTGACCCGGACCCGGCTGCCCGCGCGCACCGAGGCGGTGGTCGTGCTCGGTTACCGCAACCCCGGCAGTGAACGGGCGAACGTGCTGAACCGCTGGCGCGTGCGCGCGGCGCTGCGATCGGTCGATCCCGCAGTGGCCGGGTCGACTCTCGTCTGTTCCGGGGGAAGTGGCACGGCTTCAGTGTCCGAGGCGACGCTCATGGCGGAGTACGCGGTCGCGGCCTGCGGCTTCACCGGCAGGGTGCGGCTGGAGGAAGAGTCGCGCAGCACCTGGCAGAACGTCGAAAACGTGCTGCCGCTGATCGAGCACGCCGACCAGATCAAGATCGTGTCCAACCCGCTGCACGCTCTGAAAGCACGCCTCTACCTGCGTAAGCTGCGCCCGGACCTCGCCGATCGTCTCGTGCGTGCCGCCGACTACCGCCTTGGGGAAGCGTGGCCGATCAAGCCGCTGTTCGCTGTCTACGGTCTCCGCGACCTGGCCCGCACGAAGCGGAACCTGGCCGCCAAAGCCTGAGGCCTAAGGCTTCTCGCGCCCCCGGTCATCCGGTCGGGATGAACGGGGCATATGTGTCGCTCAGCGTTGTGAACGGGGCGTTCATTCCTTCAAGCGACCCGGGAAGGCGACTTTGCCGGGACCCTGCAGTTATGCGGGGTGAGGGGAGCCTTCACCCAGCTATGCGGGGTGAACTAGGCCCTCACGCGGCCGGGTCAGGCGTGGCCGCGCCGAGTGGCACACGGCCAGGCAGGATGTCATGGAACGACGAGGCCTTCAGGCTGTACAGCAACGGGTTCGCGAAGCCGATCGGGGTCGCCCGGCCGGTACTCGCCAGCGCCTCCATCCCCGCGAACAGCGAGCACGCGAGTTCGGTCCCGCCGGTCGTCGAAAGCCCGAACTGGCCGCCGACGGTCTGACCCATGACGAACCCCGTGTACGGATCGGCGACCGCTGAAACGTCCGGGACCACACGCATCGGCGTGCCTCCATACCGGCGCGACAGTGCGGACGGGACCTTGCGGCGCTGGTAATCCGGCTGGGCGAACAGGGTGCTCGTGCCGCCGCCGGAGCCCGCCGTGAACGTCCCGGGCTGGGGGAGCGGGTAAGCGCCCGCGACGACCCGGTTGAGCGCGGTGCCCCAGCCGGTCTCGAACTGGCGCTCGCCCGCTTGGCCGATAGCCAGGCTGGTTCCCCTCAATAGAACCGCCCGCAACGCGCACGACCCTAGGTTCCCCTAGGCCAAGGGGGGTGCGCGCTCTGCAGCTCGCCGGGGTTTTGGTGAGGGCCTCCTTCGCCAAGCCCCGGTCGTGAAGGGAGTCTTCACAAGGTCTGGCTGTGTGAAGGCTCCCTTCACACAGTTCGGCCGCGTGAGGGCCTAGTTCGCCACATATAGCCTCGTGAGGGGAGCCTTCACCCAGTCTGGCTGCAGGGTCCCGGCAAGGTCGGCGATCAGCCTTCACCCGGGGTGCCCGCAAATGTCTACAAAGGACTCAAGCTGACTCTTTTTGTCCCCCTTGTCGCTTTTGCGCGAGTTTCGGGGCGGGCCGGACGGAACGAACGGGGTGTATGTGTCGCTCAGCGTTGCATAAGTGGCGTTTGTGTGTGCAGTCGATACGAGATGGGCGGCTTTGCCGGGCCCCTGAACCCGAACTTGGTGAGGGAGGTCCTCACCCGAACCCACCCGAGGCTGGGCCGCGGATGCAGGCCCAGCGCCGCCGCGTTCGCCCGGGCCGCCGCACAGGCGGCCGGGTCGCGGTCG